>NZ_DATAGQ010000190.1:0-35920 GCF_036263595.1 Geminicoccus sp.
ACGGCATCAAGGGCCTCGTATAAGACCGACCGGGGCTTCGATGATCGGCGCTATCAGGTACGTGCTACGTGCCCGAAGCCATCGACCGCTCACTATGTCCGGCATCCCAAGGCACTGCAGAGCCTTTCGCGCCAGTCTCCCATGGCGCGGGAAGCGGCCTGCATCTTCCATGGCTTCTGGTGGAATGACTGGCCGGGGTCAGCCGGCATGTGCGACGGCGCGGATCTCGATCAGCTGCTCGGGGAACGCCAGCCCCGACACGCCGATCAACGTACCGGCTGGCCGGTGCTGTCCCACATAGTCCTTGAACAGGCGGACGCACGGTTCGAAATGCTCCTTCGGGTTCGTGAGATAGATCACGATCTCGGCGATGTTCGATCGCGTGACGTTGAACCCGGCCAGCACACGATCGAGGTTCTCCAGCGTCCGCCGTGCCTGCACCTCGAAATCGCCTTCGCCGACGAATGTGCCCTGCATGTCGTGGGAGAACTGCCCGGAAATGTAGATCGTCCCGTTGACGCTGTAGCCTTGGGTGACGCCGTAGGCCTGTTCCCAGGGAACGCCGTGGTCGTAGATGGTGGCCTTGCTCGCCATGTCGATTGTCCCGGTTGATTGTCATGGTCCGTCGCGCCACGGATCGGCGTGAAGCCGTGGCGATTACGACGGGGCGTCGAGCCTGTAGCCGGTCCATTGACGAACGGAATTCGCCACTGACGCGACGTTTCCTTACGGCCATCGGAGTTGCTCGTGCTGCGCGCAAACCTGAACGAGATTCTCGTCTTCATGGCCGTCGCCGATGCAGGAAGCTTCATCGCCGGGGGAAAGGCAGTGGGCCTCACCAGGTCGGCGTCGGGCAAGGCCATCAGCCGCCTGGAAGACAAGCTTGGCACACGCCTGCTGAACCGTACGACCAGGACGCTGAGCCTCACGGACGAGGGCCGGCTGCTCTACGATCACGGTCACCGGATCCTCGCGGCGATCGACGACGCGGAGGCCAGCGTGATGGGACGGCCCGGCACGCCAGGCGGGCTCCTGCGGCTGACCGTTCCCGATGCCTCGGGCGGCTCGTGGTTCTACCGTTGCTGAGAAACTATCTTGAGACCTGGCCGGACGTTCAAGCCGAAGTGAGCTTCACCGACCGTCAGGCCGACATCGTCGAGGAAGGCTTCGACTTGGCTGTCCGGATCGGCCGTGCCACCTCGGATACGCGGCTCGTGTCCCGCGTCGTCGCGAGATACAGGGCCCTTCTCTGCGCCTCACCGACCTACATCGCCCATCATGGTGAGCCGTCCGACGTCGACGAACTCTCGATGCACGACTGCCTGATCTTCAGTAGTCGAGGCCGACGCCAGAGCTGGCGCTTTCGCGGCGATGACGGCTCCTGGGCCAAAGCGCAGGGCCGGAGCCGCTTGAGGATGGACAGTGCGGAAGCCCTTCGGGATGCCGCCGTCGCAGGACTCGGCATCGCATTCCTGCCGGACTTTCTCGTTGCCGCGGACTTGGCTGCCGGCCGCCTGCAGCGGGTGCTATCCATCCTCGACGTCGAGGGCGTCGAGATCATGGCGATCTATCCGAGCAGACGTCTGCTGGAACCTCGCGTGAGGCGCTTCATCGATCTCCTGGTCGATGAGCTCAGAACCTGAGGGCATGAAGGAGTCCTTCGACGATCAAGAGGACTGCTGTGTCGCCTGGCAGCAAGTCAGGCCGGTCGCTCCTTCGGACCGGTTCGGAAAAAGGCATTTAGATCCTACCTTACCTCTCCTTCCGCTTTCTGCCATAGACGCTGGACGCACCCTCCGGGGACGCATTAATAATACAAGTGCGCGCAGCGGTTGCCAAAGGGCCGAGCGCTCGGGATCAGGGAGGTTCTACGTGAAGAGACGCGGAATCGTCGCGCTGTGCGCGGCTGCTTTGATGCTGTCGGTGGGTGTCGGCGCGGCATCGGCCCAGGAGAAGAAGACCCTGGCGCTGGTGACCAATGCCTCGGCGGACTTCTGGACGATTGCCCGCCGCGGCACCGAAAAGGCCCAGGAAGAGCTGCCGAACTACAATGTCGAGTTCTACGTGGTCGCCGAGGCGACGGCGGCCGAGCAGCGCCGCATCCTGGACGACCTCCTGACCAAGGGCGTGGCCGGCGTCTCGATCAGCTCGATCGACCCCGCCAACTCCACCGACATCCTGAACCGCGTGGCCGAGCAGGCCGTCCTGTTCACCACGGACAGCGATGCGCCGCAGAGCAAGCGCATCGCCTATATCGGCACCGACAACCGTCAGGCCGGCGTGCAGGCGGGCGAACTGATCAAGAAGGCACTGCCCGACGGCGGCAAGATCATGATGTTCGTCGGCACCATGGGTGCGGCGAATGCGATCGAGCGCGTGGACGGCATCAAGCAGGCGCTGCAGGGCTCCAACGTCGAGATCATCGACATCCGCACCGACGAGGTCGACTTCGCCCGCGCGAAGCGCAATGTCGAGGACACGCTGACCAAGTACCCGGACATCTCGGGCCTGGTCGGTCTCTACTCCTACAACACGCCGCAGATCGTGGAAGCCGTGCGCGCCGCCGGCAAGACCGGTGCGGTCAAGGTCATCGGCTTCGACGAGGACCCGGTCACGCTGCGCGGCATCGCGGACGGCATCGTGGACGCCACCGTGGTGCAGCAGCCCTTCGAGTTCGGCTACCAGTCGATGATCGGCCTGGCCAAGGTCATCGAGGGCGACAAGTCGTTCATTCCCGAGAACGGCCTGATGATCGTGCCGACCAAGGTAATCGACGCGTCCAACGTCGAATCCTTCCAGCAGGAAATGCGCGAACTCGTCTCCAAGTAAGCGCCTTGTGCAGGCGGGGGAGCGTCGGCTCCCCGGCCTTGTCCCGTCATGCTCTCAACGGATGAACCGGCGATGTCCAAGCCTTTCCTGGAACTCCTGGACATCACCAAGACCTATCCAGGCGTCACCGCCCTTTCCAACGTCAGCCTGTCCGTCTCGCCTGCCGAGGTGGTCGGCCTGATTGGCGAGAACGGGGCCGGCAAGTCGACGCTCATGAAGATCCTGGGCGGCGTGGTCGAGCCGACCAAGGGCCGGATCATGGTGGATGGGGCGGAGCGCTCCGCCCTCACCGTCACCGATTCGATGAAGGCCGGAATCGCGTTCGTTCACCAGGAGCTCAACCTTTTCGAGAACCTGGACGTCGCCGCCAATATCTTCATCGGCCGCGAACCCCGCTCGGGTGGCTTCCTCAACCTGGTCGACAAGGCCGAGACCCGCCGCCGCGTGGCCCCCCTGCTCCAGCGTCTCGCTGTCGATTTTGGCCCGGACACGCCCGTGGCCGAATTGTCCATCGCCGAGCGCCAGATGGTCGAGATCGCCAAGGCGCTCTCCCTGGACGCCCGGCTCATCATCATGGACGAGCCGACCTCCAGCCTGACGCTGTCGGAGACCGACCGGCTCCTGTCGGTGATCGCCGAACTGAAATCCCACGGCGTCGCCATCGTCTATATCAGCCACCGGCTGAACGAGGTGAAGGCTTGCGCCGACCGCGTGGTCTGCCTGCGCGACGGCAAGCTGGTCGGCGAACTCGCCAGGGACGAGATCGAGCACCCGGCCATGATCCGGCTGATGATCGGCCGCGACCTGAAGTCGGTCTATATCCCGCCCAAGCATGCGCCGAAGGAAAGCGGCCTCACGCTCACCGACGTGCGCACCTCCGCCTTTCCCGACTTCCCGGTCACCATGACGATCCGCCGTGGCGAGATCCTGGGCCTGGCCGGGCTGATCGGGTCGGGCCGAACCTCGCTCGCCCGCGCCATCTTCGGCATCGACCCGCTCGTCGCCGGCACCGTCGGCCTGGACGGCCAGACGCTCACGATCGCCTCGCCCCAGGACGCCATCGCCAAGGGCATCTACCTGGCGCCAGAAGATCGCAAGCGTTCAGGATTGATCCTGGAGTTCCCGATCCGCGAGAACGTCACCCTGGCCGACCTTTGGACCTACGCGCCCTCCTGGCTGATCAAGCGCGATGCCGAGAAGACCATGGCCGACAAGCAGCGCGTGCGCCTGGGCATCAAGACGCCCTCGGTCGAGACCACCGCGATCTCCCTGTCCGGCGGCAACCAGCAGAAGGTCGTGCTCGCCAAGTGGCTGTCGATGCGCCCGCAGGTGATCGTGTTCGACGAACCCACCCGCGGCATCGACGTCGGTGCCAAGGCCGAGATCTACCAACTCATGCGCGAGCTGGCCGAGGCCGACGTCGCGATCCTGATGATCTCCTCCGACATGGAGGAAGTGATCGGCGTCAGCGACCGGGTCGCCGTCATGCACGAGGGCAGCATCGCGGGCTTCCTTGGCCGCGAGGACCTGTCGGAACATTCCATCCTCGAACTCGCCGTCGGCCATAAAGCAGCCGCCTGACCGGAAAACAGCCATGCATAAGAAAGATCTGGGCCTTCTCGTCCTGGTCCTCGTGATCGGCGCCATCACCACCGCGCTGAACCCGGTCTTCCTGTCGCCGGTCAACCTCGTCAACATGGCCAACCTGATCGGGTTGTTCGGCATCTTCTCGATCGGCCAGGGGCTCGTGATCATCACGGGCGGCATCGAGTTGTCGGTAGGCTCGATGTTCGCGCTGATCGGCGTGATCTTCGTCGACCTCCTGGTCAACTACGAGCTGGCCTGGCCGCTGGTCGTCCTGGTCGCGATCGGCCTGGGCCTCGTCTTCGGCGCGATCCACGGCTTCCTGGTGACGCGCCTGAACCTGCAGCCCTTCGTCGTCACCTTGTGCGGCCTCCTGATCTATCGGGGCATCGCCCGCTGGTACATGGCGGACGCCACCATCGGCTTCGGCTATGGCGACTTCGACACCCTGTTCTGGCTGGCCTCGGGGCGCACCTTCGGCATCCCGCACACCTTCATCGCCTTCGTGATCGTGGCGGTCGTGATGTACGTCGTCCTCCACAAGTCGGTGTTCGGCCGCCACCTGCTGGCCGCCGGCAAGAACGAGGAAGCCGCCCGCTTTTCCGGCATCAACACCCGGGTCGTGATCGCATCCGCCTACATGATCAACGGTGCGCTGGCCGGCCTCACGGCTCTGTTCCTGGCCTTCTACACCTCCTCCGTCTCGCCCTCCGCGCACGGCAGCTTCTACGAGCTATACGCCATCGCGGCGGCCGTGCTCGGCGGCTGCTCGCTCCGCGGCGGCGAAGGCTCGATCGTCGGCATCGTGCTCGGCACCATCCTGCTGCAGATCCTGCAGAACCTGGTGAACCTCCTGGGCATCCCGACCTCGCTCAATTTCGCCGTCATGGGCACCGTCATCCTGGCCGGCGTGTTGACCGATCAGGCCCTGCAGCGCCGCCGTGCCGCCAAGGTCGCCGAGCAGCAGCGCGCCAAGGTCGTCGCATCCGGAGCCGCTGCATGAGCACGAACCTGACCGAACGCCTGAATGGCTGCTACACCGGCGCCGTCTTCGACGTCATGCGGGAGATGGGCCACGACCGCTGCATCCTCCCGCGCGACATCCGTGCGCTGGACCCGGACACGAAGACCGCCGGCCCCGTCTTCACCCTGCGCGGCCGCCCCGACGACACCGTCTCGCCCCACGACACGCTGCTCGCCTGGACCGGCTTTCTGTCCAAGGCGCCGTCCGGCCATGTCGTCGTCTGCCAGCCCCAGGACGACGTGCGCGCGCTGATGGGCGAGCTGTCCGCCGAGACCCTCCATGCCAAGGGCGTGCTGGGCTATGTCGTGGATGGCGGCTGCCGTGACCTGGGCTTCATCCGCAAGCTCGGCTTCCCCGTCTTCCACCGCTTCGCCACGCCCCGCGACGTGGTCGGCACCTGGATCCCTGAAGCCTTCGGCGAGCCGATCACCATCGGCAACATCCGCATCGCCAACGGCGACTACATCCTGGCCGACATTGACGGCGTGGTGGTGATCCCGGCCAACCTGGCCGAGCAGGTCATCACCCGCTGCGAGGAGGTGATGCAGACCGAGAGCCTCGTGCGCAAGGCGATCCTGGAAGGCGTCGATCCCCAGGAAGCCTATCTGCGGCACGGCAAGTTCTAGCGCCGCCTCGCCGGCCCCGGCCGGTGCCAGGCACGGACAGGGCAGGCACCCCGGCCATGCTGGCCGGCATCGAGCCGGCCCAGCCTCGAGCGCCATTCCAGGCGCCGGTCAGCTCTCGTCACCCAGCAGGCGGCCGACCAGGTCGACGGGCTTGACGGAAAACGGCGCGCTCAGCCCGATATAGTCGACCGTCGTGATCGTGCCGAGGCGCAGCGGCGTGCGGTCGACGCGGGATGTCGAGGAGACTTCCGCAGCGATCTCGCCGACGATGGAGCCTTGGTCGAGGGCATCGATCGGATAGATGTTCGGTCCTCCTGCCAAGCCGACCTGGGATACGGAGGCATGAGGTAGGTTTCCCAGCACGTTCCCCTGCATGGCTTGGCGAGGTCGGCATCGGCGATCGTGGTCGCCAGGGACGTCAGACGCACGCCGAACTGCGTCAGCGGCTTGCCCTTGCTGAAGCGCTCGACGGCGATCATGGATGGCGCACCACCGATGAACTCGGAGAGCCTGGCATCGACTCCGCTGCGCCGGACGACGCTGGCATCGTCGTTGGTCGAGAAGAAGCGGGCGGTCGTGGAGGCAGGTGCCAGGACAGTGCATATGACGGGCCACCTGGTCGGGTCACCCATGGCCGTCGGTATGCTCGGGCGCGGCAGGTGCATGTTGTACGAGCGGGTCCAGTTGCAACCGAGCGTGTTGAGGTCGAGGCCGACTTCATAGAAGTCGACCAGGGACGGGTTCAGTGGCGCTGCGGTGAAATCGGGTCCCTTCAGCACGGCGGCGACGGCGTCCCGCAGACCGTGGATGATCAGCGGATCCTCGAAGAGAGGAGAGGCCAGGAGGTCCGACAACGGGCGCAGGTCGAGGAAGATCGGCACGCCGTCGGTGCCGACCGACACGTCGCCGGTAGAGCTGCACGTGGCGCCACCGATACAGGTCCAGCTGCCCTCGTCCGTCTTGAGCGCCCGGGAGAGGTTCGTCGCCTGGTCCTTGTTGGTCTGGGAGTTCCAGCCTGCCGAAGCCTTGCCGTTCAGTCCGACCGGTCCGAGCTGAAGGTTGCCCGATACTTCCCACTTGAGCCCCATGTCGACGCTCGTGCCTTCGGCGACCAGGGTCTGCAGCGCACTGGCACTGTACTGATTCACCTTCATGAGCTTGGCGCCAAAGGTGATCGCGTGGGCGAAGTGGGTGCCGTAGAGGTCGACGAGCTTGTCGGGCGTCAGCCTGTCGTCGAGCGATTCGGGGCATTCGGTGGAGCCGGTGTCGGGCAGGTCGCCCAGGTAGGCAGGCGGTTTCGCGCCCGGCCCCGCCGCACGGAGCACGGTGCGCACGAAGCACCGGTCGAGCTTGGCCTTGCGTGGATCGAGCACCATCGCGTGGCTGCGGGACACGATGTAATGGTAGGAGCGCATCTTCTCGTCGGTGGTGACGGCTTGCGCCTCCTTGGTCACCGTGTCGTTGTGGCTGAAGTCGACGCCCGCGAACGAGAAGCCGAAACCGGTGCCACCGCTGTAGCTCGACGAGATGTCCGAGGACGAGGTCGCCATGGTCGAGAAGAAGGCGCCATCCGTGTAGATGTCGCTGACATAGGTCCAGCCGAAGGGGATCACGTAGCGGCCCGACACGTCATAGTCGGCCGAACCGTCCTCCGGCAGGGCGAAGAGGTAGCGGCCCTGGTCGCATCCGGTCTCCTGGAAGGAGGTCGGGCTCATGCGGTTGACGTGATAGCAGCCGCGATGGCTGAAGGGAAAGTTGGGCGGCTGCTGGGGCGCCACCCAGACCTCGTTCCATTTTTGCTGGTGCACGCCTGGAAGGGGTGGCGGCAGGTGGTAGTAGCGCGAGGCCGGATCGAGGTGCTGCGTATGCGGCTCGACGGTGAAGCTGCTGCCGCCGTCGACGAAGCCGACAGCCCCCAGGTCGACGCCATCTTCATCCTCCAGGCGATAACGGCCGATCGTCGCGACGTCGGCCTTGAGCGTCAGCCGCCGGTCGTCGACCGTCGTCAGGAGGAAGTCGTCGCCCGATGGAGCCAGGCCCAGGAACGGCTCCATGACGTAGATGCCATGCCGGCCGGCTTCGACGCCTTGCAGGGCATCCTTGACCGGCCCCACCGCGGACGAATCGCCGACCACCCATGCCCCGGTCACCAGCGACGGCACGCGCGCCAGCATGCCGGTCTTGTCCTGGGCCGCGCTCAGCAGATCGAGCGGAAGCGTCGGCACATACCATCGCTTCGTCTCCTTCGCACTCGCCGCGAGCTGCGGACCATCGAGCAGGCGCGACCAGATGCGGACGTTGCCGATGCTGCCCAGGAAGCTGCCGTCGCCGATGCCGACCGTGATCGGTGCCGGCTGGCCGGCCGTGCTCGTGTCCTTGAAGACGGTCGAGAGGCTCGCCTGCTGCACGCCGTCGACCCAGAGCTCGGTCGAGGTGCCGCCCAGGAGGAGCGCCAGATGGAACGGCAGGCTGGCGAAATCGCGGCCGGCGATGGTGACATCGTGCTCGTTCAGGTCCTGGTCGATGATCCGCAGCGTGGCGCCGTCCTTGCTGCGCAGGATCCCCAGTCGCTGCCCGGTCTGGCTGACCTCGATGAGGATGGCGCTCAGGTCCGTCGCGGCCTGCCCGGCCTTCGGCACGGCCGGCACCACCTGCATCTCGATCGTCTGCACGTCGGCGCGGGCGAGATCGTCCTTGGCACCGAGCAGCAGCCTGTCCTGGGCGGCCCCATTGAAGTCGTGGACGAAATCCGCGGACAACGCCGGGATCGTCGGCAGCGCCGACAGCGCGAGGACGAGCACCAGGATGGCCCGGGTCCATGAAGCGGCCACCCCTGCTGCAGGACGAAGGCAGGATGGCAGGGCGGCGGCTGGCATGATTGCTCCTAGGGACGGGTACCGCGATCGATATCGACCTGCATCACACGCGTACGATCCGCCGCGTAGTATCGATTGACGAACACGGACACGCTCTCATTGTTGTTGCCGTTCTGGCGAAAGTCTTCGTTGACGGACCTATAGTATTCGAACCGGTCGTTGGCAGCGATCGCGGGCAACGGCTGTGCGGCACCGGCGTTCAGGCCGGTCCTGATGTTGTCGAACGAGCTCATGACCGTGGTCACGTGCTGAGCATATTGCTGGATCGTGCTGGTGCTGTCGAAGTCGGTTTCGTTCGAAGCGATATAGGTCCGGATGTCCTGGAACAGGTCCAGGTCGCTACGGCCGGGCTTAGCGTCGATGGCACGCCAGGCGTCCGATGAAGCGGTGATGTCGCGCGTCATCGCGTCGGTCGTCGTCATCTGCCGGTTGGTGGAGACGCTCGCGATCGCGTCCATGATGGCGAGCGGTGGTGTGAACTCGTAGGGCTCGTTCTGCTGGGCCAACCCTGCATGCGTGTGCAGTCCGGTCTGCTCGAAGGCGCGGTTGCGGACGACCTTCTCCTTGGACTGCGCGGTCATGTCGCCGGCCGGCGGGTTGCGGGTGCCGTTGATGAAGTTCTGCTGCGTGTCGTGCGCCACGTGAGCCATGAACTGTAGCTGCGCGCTGATCGATAATGGCATGTCCGATCCCCAGGCAGATGACCAAAAACATCGACAGCCGAGCGGCCGATACGCTCGAGCAGGGTTGATCAGCCGGACCGTCCTTCGTCTCGTGTGCGCGGCTTTTCGTCTTTCCGGAATGGCAGCAAGAGCAGCATCGTATTCTGTAGATACATCGTGGCTGGCAAGATGACGGTACGCCGAACATGCCTGGAAAGATCTACACATGCAATTTGGTAGATCTTGAAGTTGTCGTGCTGCCGTCTATCCCGGCACGACATGGCCATGGGACGGAACAGGCGTCCCCCATCCCTGATCTTCCATGGCGGCACCGCCGGCAGGTCCAGGCCCTGCCAGGACGACTCCCCTGCCCTGCCTGACATCAGAACCGGTAGGCCACCCTGCCGCTGGCGGCCTGGCCGACATAGTCGTCGCCCGTCTGCAGCCCGTACTCCAGGTTGAGTTCCCAGCCCTGCACCTGGAATACCTGCAGGCCCAGATGCAGGTCGGCCAGCGTGTCCGGCATGGCCGTGCTGCTCTCGAACGTGCCGGCCTCCGCCTGGGCACCCTGCAGCCGTGCGGCGACCGTCCAGGCGTCGTCGGACAAGAAGCGCACGCCGAGGGTCACATAAGGGTGCAGGACGAAGCCGCCAGTCCCGTCGAAGCGGCCGGCGACCTCGACCGCCGGGGTCAGGGCGAAGACGGTCTGGTCCGCCTGGTCCACCTCCAGCGCCGTCCCGCTCGCCCCCGTCTCCGCATGGCCCGGCACGTAGGTGTAGATGACGTCCAGGTCGGCGCGCGGCTGCACGTACCCGTGCTCGAACGGGATCTCGTACGTGGCCCGCAGCCGGCCGGCGACCGTCGTGACTTCGTAGTCGCTGGTCAGCATCACGCTGGGCGCACTCCCGTCCGTGACGACCCTGGTGTCGTCGAAGTCGCCATAGCCCAGGTTCAGGCCCGCCCCGAACTGCCAGGGCCCCATCACCCTCTTCACGCCCATGCCGATGTCGCCGGCCTGCCCGTCGCTGCTGGCCTGCCCGCCGCTGTTGCTGCCCGACAGGCTCTGGTAGGCGACCGTGCCGGCCAAAAACCAGTCGTCGGCGACCTCCTTCTGGCCGCCGACGCGGTACTCGACCTCCTCGACCTTGTAGGATGGCGTGTCGCTGCTGGCGGACTGGCGGTTGGTGCCGGTCGTGATCTTGCCCCAGACGCAGCTGACCTCGCCGAGCAGGCTTCCCTGCTCGAAGACCGGGCAGCTCATCGTGCTCGCCAGCGCGTCGCTGGCCGAGAGCGTGCGTTGGATCGGGTTGGTGCCGAACCAGGCGCCCGAAAAGTCGTCCAGGTCGGCGCGGTAGCTGTCGCCATCCTCGCGCGAGGCGAGGTGGCCGAAGGCAGGTGCCAGGGCTTCCGTCCCGCCCAGGTCCCAGCTGCGCTGCAGGTAGTCGCCCAGGCGCCGCTGGTTGCCGCTCAGCTTCTCGCTGTCCGGGGTGAAGTCCGCCGACGGCGTGACGCTCAGTGCCTTGCCGACCTCCTCGATGGCCCAGTCGACCACCAGCGAGCCCGAGCCGTCGTGGACGGCATGGCTGAACTGCCCGTCCACCTCCATGACACGGTAGGTGACGGGCAGGAGGGTCTTGGCGACAGGAGCGATGGCCCCGGCCAACGCGGCGTCGCCCGTCACGCGCAGCAGGTCGGCAACTCGCCCGAGCGCATCGACGTCGACCCTCAGCACGCCTCCCCCGGTCTGGAGGAAGTCGCCGGCAACCGTGGTCGTCCCCGTCTCGCCACTGCCGTCGACGTCGAGGATCCCGCCGTTGACCAGCCTGTCCGCACGCAGCAGGGCACCCGCGTCGATCGTCCCGTTGTTGACGACGGTGCCGCCTGAAGAAGGCAACTCGGCAGCGCGCGAGAACGCGGCCGAGTTGCTGAAGCTGCCACTGCTCAGGTCGTAGCTACCGGTGATCGTCCCGTTGTTCGTCACGTTCGTCGTGCCATCGATCGACTTGATCGCCGTCCCGGACGTGCCGGCCGCCGTTCCGACCGAGCCGGAAGCACCGATGGTGATCGTGTTCGGGACGCCGCCGGACACGTTCGACCCGCCCGACACGAAGATGCCGGCGGACCCGGAGCCGGTGCCACCGGTGACGGTGCCGTCGATGGTGATGTCGATCGCGGTCGTGGCGCTCATGCCGTTGCCGGCCGCCTGGGCGAAGATGCCCATCGAACCGGCACCTGTCGCGGCGATGATGGAGCCGCTCGACTGGGTGATCGCGATGTCCTCGCCGGCACCGGTGGCGGACCTGTTCAACCCGGCCGCCGTCGACAGGCTGCCATTCACGCCGGTAAGCATGCCGCCACCGCCAAGGCTCTGCGCGACAACGCCGTGCGCGTTCGCCCCATGGGTGGCGATGTCGCCGTTGACGTCGATGTGGACGGTGCCGCCGTTCGCGAGCGCACCTCCCAGGGATGTCGTCGCCGACGAGAGGCTGCCCACCGGCAGGGACGAGTCGCCGGCAAAGCCGCCGCCGCCGCCGATCGACTGGACCAGCATGCCCCAGGCACCGTCGCCATAGGTGGCGATGCGCGCGTCGTTCGAGCCGGCGTTGCCGAACGTGAGCTGGATGTCGCCGCCGGCACCGCTGGAGCCGTTGTCGAAGTCGACCTTCTGGATGGATTCCTGCGGCGCGGCCACGAGCCCGCCACCGCCCCCGATGCTCTGGGCGACCAGGGCGATCGCCCGCCTGCCGGTCGTCACGATCGTGCCGATATCGGAGCCGATCGTCACCGAAGGCGAGGAGGCGCCGCTGGCATAGGCATTCGAGCCGCCCGGATTGGCGTTGGTCTTGCCGAAGCCCACCGTCACCCGGGCCGGATCGGGCCAGCCGGCCGGTGTCGGGCCAGTGGCGTTGCCGAAGCAGGGTGTCGCAGCCGCCATGCCGGATGGCCCGGCGGCATCGGAGTTGCTGCAGCCGACCGTCGCGAACCCGCCACCATGCCCGATCAGCTGGGCCAGCACGGCATAGGCGTCGTCGCCGGCGGTCGAAATCGATCCGACATCTGTGATCGCGACCTTGCTGCCGCCGGTCCCGCCCGACCTCCCGCTGTCGTTGACGTTGCCGAGCGTGACGAGGGCATTGCTGCCGCTGGTCCCTTCCGCGACGATGCCGCCGCCGCCGCCGATCGACTGGGCGATCATGCCCATCGCGGCATAGCCGGTGGTCGAGATCGTGCCGGTGTTGGCGACGGTCACGCTTCCCGCGTTGCCGAAGGCGCCGTTCGTGCCGCCGAGGCTCAGATCGCTGGTGACATCGCCGCCTTCGGCCTGGACGGAGGACGAGCTGGCATAGCCGGCGACACCGCCGCCGCCGATCGACTGGGCGACGATGCCATCGGCGCGCGTGCCGCTGGTCGAGATCTGGCCGCTATTGTCGACCTGGACGGTGCCGCCGTTACCGCCGACCCCGCCATCACCGCCGACGCCGATGCCGATGCCGACGTTGTAGCTGCCAAGCGTGCCCGGTCCCTCGTCGTCGCCTTCGTCCGCGGCCGCCAGCACCGTCATGGCCGAGGCGGCGGCATCGTCGTCGGAGCCGTCGGTCGCGTCCTGGTCCTCCTCGCCCTGGTCGAACGACGCGGCGGGATCGGAAAGGCCGCCGATCCCGCCGCCACCACCGATCGACTGGGCGAGGATACCGTAGGCATCACCGCCGGTCGCGACCGTCTGGCCGCGGCCGTTCTCGTAGATGGCGCCGGTGACGATGCTCCCGGCGTTGGTCACGTTCACCGTGTTGCCGCTGCCGCCACCGCCCTTGGCACCGACGGTGATGCTGGCGACGATGTCGCCGCCGTCCGCGTTGCCGGTGCCGCCGCCGGCCCGGCCGCCACCGCCACCGATCGACTGGGCGAGGATGCCCGAAGACCCGGAGCCGAGCGTGCGGATCCGACTGCCGGCATCGTTGGCGACGTCGATGACATTGCCGCTGCCGCCGCTGCCACCGCTGCCGCCGATCGCCATGGTCAGGCCGATGCTGTGGGAGCCGCCGCCATCGTCGTCGTCCGCGGCGGCGAACACCGCCGAGGAGGTCGATGCGCTCGCCTCGTCGCCGCTCCCTTCGTCGTCGTCGCTGTCGTCCTCATCCGAGATCGAGCCGTCGGCATTGCCGAGCGCCCCGTTGCCGCCGCCGCCACCGATCGACTGGGCCAGGATGCCCACGGCTTCCTGGCCATAGGTCAGGATGCTGCCGTCGCTGCCGGCCCCATTGCCGTTGTCCACGGTGATGCCGCCACCGTTGCCCCCGCTGCCGCCCGAGCCGCCCAGGCTGACGGACGCGGAGAACGACCCGATGTCGCCGCTATCGGCCGTGGCGTTGGCGGTCGAAGCGCCGCCATGTCCGCCGCCGCCACCGATCGATTGGGCCAGGATGCCGTGCGCGCCGTCACCCTGGGTCAGCAGCAGGCCGTCATTGTCGATCTCGATTGATCCGCCCGAGCCGCCGCTGCTGCCCTTGCCGCCCATCGAGAACGACACCGCGAAGGTGGGGATGCCGTCGGTCGAGGACGCTTCCGACTTGGCCGAGGCGCTCCCGCCATGGCCGCCGCCGCCACCGATCGACTGGGCGAGGATGCCGATCGAGTCCGCCCCGTCGATCTTGAGCGCGCCGGCATTGTCGTAGTCCTGCTCCGGATCGCTGGACTGGCAGTGGTTCAGGTCAAAGCAGCCCGTGATCATCTTCCCCTGGTTGACGACCTTGACGCTGCCGGCGTTCATGCCGGCACCCGACTGGCCGCCCAGGCTGAGCGAGGCGGACGCGGCGATGCCTTCGCTACTTGATTGAGCCACCCCTCCGGTGCCGCCGCCGCCGGCGATCGACTGGGCGATGATCCCATGCGCCTGGTTGCCCTGGGTGACCAGGGCAGAGCCATGATTCTCGACGTCGACATTGCCGCCGCTGCCGCCATTGCCGGCATTCCCCCCGATGCTGGCGTCGATGAACACGCCGAAGCTGTCAGCATAGCCGCCATGGCCGCCACCGCCGCCCACCGACTGCGCGATCACGGCGGCGGCGTAGTCGGCCTCGGTCAGGATCACCTGCGCCGTCGACCCGCCCAGGGTTCCGGAAGGAGTCTGGACCGGGGCGATGCCGGAAACGCCGGGGTTGACCGTGATCCCCTGCATGTCCTGCGGGCCGAGCGTCACCGTCACGTCGCCGCCGTTGCCGCCCAGCCCGCCGCCGCCGCCCACCGCCACGAACAGGCCCTTGGCGTTGCCGCCATTGCCGCCGCCACCGCCGATCGACTGGGCGAGGATGCCGACGGATCCCTTGTCGAGCGTGAAGATCTTGCCGTTGCTGGCGACGTCGACCGCACCGCCGTTGCCGCCGCTGCCGCCCTGGTCGCCGACGAACGCCACGGCTTCCCCGCCGGCCGAGCCGCCGCTGCCGCCGATCGACTGCGCCACGATCCCCATCGACACCGGCCCATCCTGGTCAGCGTCGCCGGTGGTGATGGCGCCGCTGTTGACCACCGTCACGGTGTTGCCGTCGTGCCCATTGGGCTCGTCGCCGTCGGTGGCAGCCCCGATGATGGTCCCCTGGCTCCACTGGTCGCCGTCCTTGGTCGCCACCACCTGCGACACGACCAGCCCGCCGCCGCCGGTGCTGATCGCGACCAGGCCATGGGCGTTCGCCCCGGTCGTGGTGATGGAACCGCTGTTGTGGAGGCTGACCTTTCCGGAGGTGGCGTAGTAGTCGGTTCCCTGGTTGCCGAGATAGCTCAGGCCGCTGCCGCCTGTGCCGGACACGATGCTGGCCCCGCCCGTGCTCAGCGCGGCGATGCCGACGGCCAGCGAGCCTTGGGTGGTGACGGGTGCTGCGTTGACGACGGTGACGTCGCCGCTGAAGCCGGTGCCGGTGGTCTGCAGCGAGCCGCTGCTGGGGTTGCTGCCGTACAGGTCCACCATCGACAGGATCGAGGCCGTGCCGGTGCTGACCGCCAGGATGCCGATCGAGAGCTGGTTGCCGGAGGTGGCGCTGTTGGCGGACTTGATCTCACTCTGCGCGTCGGTGAGCACGTAGACGTCGCCGCCGCTCGGCTGCGCATCGCTCGTCGTGCCGAACGTGCCGGCGGCACTGAGCGCGAAGATGCCGACCGAATCGGTGCCGGTCATCCAGACCGTCGAGCCCTCGAGCTGGACCGCAGCCGTCGACGCCGACCCCGCCACCGCCGTCGCCCCATCGGTCGCGGTGCCGCTGCCGCCGATTGAGGCCGCCAGGATTCCGATCGATTCGTCCGAAAGGTCCTTCAGGTCGCTCTGGTCGACCAGGACGCCGGCCTGGCCGGCCTTGCCGCCCTGCCCGTACTGCGAGGCGCCGACCAAGTCGTACTGGCCGGGAGCACCGCCCTGCGACAGCGCCACGATCCCCATCGAGGCATAGCCGCCAAGGCCATCGTCGATCGTCAGCATGGAGCCGCCAGCCACGCTCACGCCGACATCGCCGCCGGCACCGCCATCGCCGACGCAGCAGTCGTTCTTGGTGTTATAGGCCCCGCCGCTCCCGCCGAAGGAGTAGGCGCCCAGGCCGATCATGGCGGCTGGCAGCGAACCGCTGCCGCTGGCCCGGCCGCCATTGCCGGAGATCTCGATGGCGCCGCTGAAGGCCAGGCTCACCTGGCCGCCGTCGCCGCCCGTGTACTGGCTCGTATGGCTGTTGTCGTTGTGGTTGCCGTTGGTGGCGGCCTGGCCGCCTTGCGAGAGCACGCTGATGGCCCCGCTGGCCGGACCCGCCTGGCCGTTCTGCCAGAGGATGTTCACGTCGCCGGCGGCCACCGCCATGTCCGGCCCGTCGGTCCATGGGCCCTTCTGCCCGGGCGTGCTGGTGCCGGGCACGTCGAGCGGCCAGGTGTTCGCCGTACCATTGCCGACATAGCCGGAAACGGTGGAGCTGCCGGTATTGCCGTAGGTCGTGGTGGTCGTACCGCTGCCGGTGATCGCGCCGGTCAGGCTCGTGACGACGCCGACACCATTCCCCAGGTCCTGGTTGGTGACGATGGCAAGGCTGGGTCCGCTGCCGCCATTGGTCAGCGGCGTGGTACAGCTGTAGTCGGTCTCCGCGCCGCTGCCGGACGAACTGCAGGTCGTAGCACCGATGGTGAGGCTGTGGGCATCGCTCGCCATCGCCGGGGAGGCCGGCGGGACAAGGGCACCGGCCAGCATGGCCGGCCAGACCGCATGGTCGAGAAGACGTGCGCGCGATCGGCGCCCGAACCGGGCGATCGCGCCGTTGTCGTTCGTACCCAATCGGCACCCCTGCACCATCGCCCGACCCTGTCCAGGTCTCGGCCGGCTATGCCCGGATGCTGACAACTTTCACGCAAAGCGGCGATAGCAGGAACGACAAGTATTCGATGTTATATTCTTCTGATGTTTCCAGGCAACAGACGTATCAAGCTGTTTTCTGGGATCCACCCGAAAGGAAACACGAGGCCACCTGACTTGATGCGAGCTCGGTTTGCCAGAAACGAATGAAGTGCGTTGAGAGCAGGCAAGCCGATGGTGGCGAATAGCCAGGCAGGCGCCACCAGGCGTCGCGGAGCAGCGGCGCCCGAGGCAGCCGGCAGATACGCAAAGACCGGACGGTTCAAGCCCGTCCGGTCCCGTCATGTTCCGCTGCTGCCTACCTTGCGGCGTCAGCGCTGCGCCTGGATTTCCCCGGACGGCACGGCATTGGCCTGTGGCGACTGGCTCGCCGTCACCCGCCAGATCGTGTTCGACAGGTCGTCGGCGACGATCAGGGCACCACGTGGGTCCACCGTCACCCCGACCGGCCGGCCGCGCGCGTTGTTCTCCGCGTTCAGGAAGCCGGACACGAAGTCGATCGGATCGCCCGCGGGCTTCCCGTCCTGGAACGGCACGAAGACCACCTTGTAGCCGGAAGGGTCGCTCCGGTTCCAGCTGCCGTGCTCCCCGACGAACACGCCATCCGCGAACTCCGCACCCATGGCTGGGCTGGAGAAGGCCACGCCCAACGCTGCCACATGCGAGCCCAGCGCATAGTCCGGCTTGATGGCCGAGGCGACCTTGTCCGGGTCCTGCGGTTGCGCGCGCGGATCGACATTCTGGCCCCAGTAGCTGTAGGGCCATCCGTAGAAGCCGCCCTCCTGCACGGACGTCAGGTAGTCCGGAACCAGGTCGGGGCCGATCTCGTCCCGTTCGTTCACGACCGCCCAGAGCTGGCCCGTGCCCGGCTGGATGGTCAGCGCCGTCGGGTTGCGAAGGCCGGTCGCGTAGGGGGTGTGCATCCCTGTCTGCGCATCGATCTGCCAGATCATCGCCCGGTTGGCTTCGACCTCCATGCCGCGCTCGGTGATGTTGCTGTTGGATCCGATGCCGACATAAAGGAAGCGGCCGTCGGGGCTGGCCGTCAGCGCCTTCGTCCAGTGATGGTTGATCTCCGACGGCAGGTCCGTGACCTTCACCGGCGGTCCGCTGGCCTCTGTCTGGCCGTCGGCATAGTCGAAGCGGACCAGCGCATCCTGGTTGGCGACATAGATGGAGCCGTTCGCGAACGCTAGGCCATAGGGCGCATTGAGGTTGTCGGCAAAGACGCCTTGCTGCTCGTAGGTGCCGTCGCCATCGGCGTCGCGCAGCAGCGTCAGCCGGTTGCCGCTCTTGTTCGAGCTCTTGCCCAGGCTCTTAATGAAGCCCGCGATGAAGTCCTTGGGGCGCAGTGCCGGCGCGTTGCCGCCCGTGCCCTCCGCGACCAGGATGTCGCCATTGGGCAGGATCAGCGTCTGGCGCGGGATCCCGAGATCCGTGGCGATCGCCTGGATCGTGTAGCCCTGCGGCACCGCCGGAAGCTCGTTCCCCCAGCCGACCGGCCTCGGGATCGACATGGTGGGCAGCAGGCCGCGCTCCGGCTCGGGCAGCTGCGGGTTGGGGCCATACTGCGCCGGCTGCTGGGCCAGGGCGCTGCCGGCGGACAGGGCAAGCGCCAGCGTGCCGATGATCAGGGACGAGCGCATCATTCCACCTCTCCGGCACGGAACCCGGAATAGCCGATCCAGCTTGCAGCGAGCGCCAGGAGTACGGTGAGCGCCGACAGGTAAAGGCCCTCCGGCATGACCGCGAACGCATCCTTGGAATGGACCAGGGCATTGATGAATCCCACCACCCACATGACGAGCAGCGACACGAAATAGGCGATCGGCCGCGTCCTGCGTCCCCTCCCGCTGCGGAACACGTTGATCAGCGCCCAGAGCAGGGCGAAGCCACCGACCAGCAGTCCACCGGCAATGAGCCACGACGAGAAGTTGGTCCACTGGATCTCGAAGCTCCCCTGGTAGGCCAGGTCGCTGAGCAGCGCGCCCACGAACAGGGGAAGCGGAAAGGCGAGAAGGATGGAATGGAGCGGGTGAAGCGGCCTCAGATAATCTGGGGCGGATACGGCGACCACGGCGTCTCATCTCCTGGACCGGGCCGCGCAACCCGCGCCCGGCAAAAGGGGGTCGGCCGGTCAACGCATCAGCGCTCGGCGGGTTTCGAACACCCTTCGAATTCTTTCACGGCGTTCATCTTGTCATTCCCTGCGCCAGGTCCTCCTCCTGCCGGCGGGCAGGCTCCACGGCTAGGATGCCGCCTTCCCCCGCCGCAGGACAGGCAGCCGACAACCCCTCGTTCGTGACCCGGCCCGTCCAACCAGTCTTTCCGGAACTTCCCCTGGAAACCCGCCGCCCTCCCCCATAATCTCGTCACAGACGACGACCAGTGCAGGTCGCCCAATCCACGAGGTCAGGATGCGTTATTCCTTCGTTCTTCTCGGCCTGATCGCCCTCCCCCTCCTCGGCTGCACCAGCCCCAAGCTGGAAGCCCGCGAGGACCGCAAGATCTGCGTCCGCGAAGGCTTCGAGCCGGGCACGATCGAGTACGACAAGTGCATCGAGCGGTTGGTGATCGAGCGGGAGAAGGAGGAGGAGATGATGTAAGAATAGTTAACAAAAACAATTCGATCCACACAATATCATACATCAATTGAACAGGCTTTACAATAAAGTAACAAGTCCGGCTGGAATAATAATGTAATACATATTCCCACGTTATCATCCACGCCAGAGGCGCATCTTTAAACAAAGATGACTCAATTTGACAGAAGAGAGATTTTTATCTGGAGTGGTGCGCATCTTGTCCTATTGGCAAAGCGGAGCGCTGTGATTATAGCAGTTATTGTGAGCTAGGGGATCAACGTGGTATTCGTTCCGCTAAATCCGCATAATGCCATCCTTGAGGCTGTCCTGGTCGTGCGCCTAAACCGCCCGCTTCTGCAGAGGGAAGGTGACAGACTTCAGAGGGTACACGATCAACTTCTTGTTGATCTACCGAAGAAAGAGATGGATCAAGTATTTCAGGTGTTTATAGGTGCTAGTGAACCCGGGGAACCACCGGCAGTACCCTTTAGGTTCCTTGCATACCAACGTGATGGATCACTTGAAGCTAGGGTGAATGTACAAGATAACTTGATTATATTCAACTTTCTCACCTATAGCAGATGGAAATCGTTGTGGATTAGAGCAAGTCGCTGGTATGAATACTTTTTTCATGAGCTCAGCAAAATATCATCTAGCTCCAGTGATCCACTTCTGGTTGTGGGTTGTGCGCACCAAATTATCGACGTATTTCGGTCCGCTGACGTTACTAAACAGTCCTTACCTCGCGAGGTTATACAAGGCACTTCTAATAGGATTGCTCCAGCTCTTTTTGATGCGACTGCTCCCTGTCAGTCGGTACATGGAATACAACTTGCTGGCTCATTTGGCGGCCGAGCAGGCATAATGATAGATTCCTTGGCTGTCGATTTCGGCGCGGAAGAACAAATAGGATGGCGTGTAAAGATCAACCACACACTTGAAATTCATCTAAATCAACCGCTGACTTTTAGTGAAGATACGCCTACTATCAATGAATGGATTGCTGACGGTATGCTGCAATTGCATACCTACAATAAAAATGTAGTTTCCTCTATCATATCTCCCGAAATGCGCAACAAAATCAACATAGATGCTTCTACGGAATAGGTACTTATCGTGCAGCCTAGACATGTTTTTGATTATAGTTCAACCGGGCAACCTTTTGCTCCAGTGTATGGTCAGATGCAGAATCTGATGGAAGCGGAGCAAATTGAGCCAGGACGAGGAAAGTGGCTTGTCTATTATGGAGGAGTTAAGAAGCGTCTCAAGAACACAGATGAAGGAACTCGTAGTACCGAAAGGGACTTTGCGCTCTCTGTATCAATCATGCAGTCTGCCATCAACTTTACTGGCGGCCTTATCGAAACGGCAGCTCAGGCGAGGCGCATTCCGGCAAGCAAAGAGGCTCGGTCGATAAGGGGCCCGAGACTTTCAGACCTTGCATCGAAGATTGAGAGCTTTTCGAACCTCCCAGCTGATTGGGCTGGAAGCGATACCGTTCCAGTTCCGGCTGATCTAGTAAAGCATCTAAAGGCGATCATCGGTGCTCTACCTGAAGCAGTTCCAGTACCTCAGGCTGTTCCATCAGCAGATGGAGAGGTAGCATTAGTGTGGTTCCGGAATGGAGGTCGCTTAGAGGCGATGTTCAGTCCTGATGGATATTTTTCCTGGGTACATACCGGCGCTGTAGACAAAAAGATCATTGATGGCGAAACCACGCTAGACAATCCAAGCGTTCTGACGTTGTTGACTGAGGCACTTGAGAGTTTCTTCAGCTAGAGAGAAACTTAGTGACACCAGCCTGCGAACCATGTCCTTGCGAAGATAACGTTCCAGATAGTGCACCAGGTGTGGTAAAAGCTAACGAAACACTTCTTCGGTCAATTGTTCTCTTGGAGGAACTGGCAACTGATGAAAATGGGGACTTATGCTTAACGTCTGCGAGTTTTCGGCTAGACGACCTTGCGCAAAAGCCGATTGATAAGAAAAATCCCGGCAAGCTCAGATCAGTTTCGGTTCTGAGAAAAGAACTAACTGCGGTTTCAATTGTTGAGCAGAGAGTTAATGCGCTAAAGCGATATGAGGATGCTGATCCATTTGTAGGTTTAGCTAGTACATCCGAGGTGCGAAGCATTGTAGATGAAGAACAAAGGAGGGAGGTCTGCGTAAATACTGATCCTACTCATAGTGATGACCGTCTAGGTGCCTGTTCCACACATGCAAGCATTGTTAGGTCACAAGCTCAGCAAGATCAATCGAAACGACTCAGCTGGCACAAGCTGCGAAGCGAACTGGCGTCCAAATTTGATAGAGTTGTACGAATTTCTGGTCTTTGACTAGTCCGGGCTGTCAGTCATTCCAGACTCTCTGCATGAAACTTGATCAAGTGCCCATCCGGATCTGGGATATAGGCCTGCGGATTCCCCACGATCGAACTCGGCCGCATCACGATGCAGCGCGGGTCTGCCTTGTCCGCATCCTCCCGATACCCCAGCCCCCGCAGCTCCTCCATCGCGCGCGCAAAGCTCTGGACCTGGTCGCGACATGCGTGTCGCCGGCGGGCCCGACCCGCACACCCACATTCGTCGGCCCGGAACCCACCTCGTTCGTTCGGGTTGCCGCCAGGAGAACGAGACGTTCAGGAGATCAGCGATGGCCGACACGACGATCAAGAAGGTGAGTTCGGGGAATTCGCCGATAGGCAAGATGGGCCAGGTCTACCTGGCGTCAGGCAAGTCGATCGGGATGCGGCTTTGGCGCGACGAGGCCCCGGCCGATGGCAAGCATGCGAGCGCTCGCGGGTACGAGACCGTGGGCTACGTGATTTCCGGACGTGCCGAGCTGGAGCTGGAAGGCCAGACGATCCGGCTGGAGCCGGGTGATTCCTGGCTGGTCCCCAAGGGTGCCAACCATTCCTACCGGATCCTGGAGAGCTTCACCGCCGTCGAAGCGACCTCGCCGCCGGCCGAGGTGCACGGCCGGGACGAGTGACGAGGTTCCCTCCGAGAGCGCGGGAGCAGACCGCCTGAAGGCGATGGTGCCCCACGGGTCGAGCTGTCTCCACTAGGACGAGGTGCTCGACCCGGACGTCCAGGAGCCACCGATACGATCGGCTGCGACTCCTGTTCCTGCGGTTGGCCTGCCCTGGCGCGCATAGCCCCTGGCCGATCTCCGGAACCGTCGCCGGCTGCTGGGCGCAAGCGCGCCACGCCGGTTCCGGATGTCAGGTCATGCCCTAAGCGGGCTGGGTGCCGATCACCTGGTCGATGGTGATGGGAAAGCGGCGAACACGAATGCCGGTCGCGTGCCACACGGCATTGGCAATGGCCCCCGCCGTGCCCGTGATGCCGATCTCGCCCACGCCCTTGATGCCCAGCGCGTTCACGTAAGGGTCGGCCTCCTCGACCAGGATCGCCTCGAGCGACGGCACGTCGGCGTTCACCGGCACATGGTACTCGGCCAGGTCCGCATTCATGACCCGGCCGGACCGTTGATCCAGCACGGCCTGTTCATGCAGGCCAAAGGAGACGCCCCAGATCATGCCGCCATAGTACTGGCTCTGCACGAGGCGCGGGTTGATGATGGTGCCGGCCGCAAACGCGCCGACCAGACGCGTCGCCCTGATCTGGCCCAGCTCCGGGTCCACCTTCACCTCGGCGAACACCGCGCCATGGGCGTGCATGGCGTAGGCATCCTGCGCGGCCTGATCGCCGGCACCGGCGCCGCGTCCTTCGATCTCCGCCAGCCCGGCACGTGCCAGGATGTCGACATAGCTCTCGCTGCGGCTCTCATCGTCGTGCCGGACCAGCCGGCCGCCTTGGGCCAGGACGCCGACATTGCCGGCGCCATAGAGCGGCGAGCGCTCGTCGCCCGTGGCCAGCTCCGCCAGCCTGGCGATCACGTCGGCGCCAGCGGCGTGGATCGCCATGCCCGCGGTGGCGGTGTGGGCGGAGCCGCCGGCAATGCCTGCGTCCGGCAGGTCGGAACTGCCGGCCCGGAACTCCAGCTGATCGATCTCCAGGCCGAGGCTGTCCGCACCGATCTGGGCAAGCGCTGTCCAGGCACCCTGGCCCATGTCCTGCGCACCGAGCTCGACAAGTCCGGTTCCGTTCCTCCGCAGGACTGCCCTCGCCTGGCCCTGGAACATGATCGCTGGGAAGGTCGCGGTGCCCAGGCCCCAGCCGACCAGCAGCCCGTTCTCGTCGCGCATCTGCCGTGGCGCCAGGGGACGTCCCTGCCAGCCGAAGCGCTCGGCGCCGTGGGCGTAGCACTCCCGCAAGGCCTTGGAGGAGAACGGCTTGCCGGAGATCGGCCCCACCTCGGCATAGTTCCTCAGGCGGAACGCCAACGGGTCCAGCCCTGCCGCCTGCGCCATCTCGTCGATGGCACTTTCAAGCGCGATGTTGCCGCTCGCTTCGCCGGGTGCCCGCATGAAGAGCGGCGTGCCGGTGTCGAGGCGCACCGCGTCGGTGGTCGTAGCGATGGCCGGGCTGGCATAAAGCGTGTGGCTGGCCATTCCAGCGGGCTCGAAGAAATCGTCGAAGCTGCTGGAGGTCGTACGTACATGATGGTCGATGGCCGTGAGCCTGCCCTCATGGTCGGTGCCCAGGCGCAGCGTCTGGCGCGTCGGCGCCCGATGGCCCACCGGGCCGTACATCTGGTCGCGGCGCAGCACGAGCTTCACCGGCCGCCCTACCAGGCGGGCAGTCAGGATGCCCAGGACCTGCGGCCCGGAAATCAGGCCCTTGGAGCCGAACCCGCCGCCCAGGAACGGGCTGCGGATGTGGATGTTCTCCGCCGGGATCCCGAACAGCCCGGCAATCCGCTCCTGCGCCCAGGTCAGGCCCTGGCTCGGCGTGTCCACCACGAGGCGGTCACCATCCCAGGCAGCCACGACGGCGTGCGGCTCCATCGCGTTATGATACTGGCCAGGTGTCTCGTAGATCGCCTCGATCCGGCGGTCGGCTGCTGCCAGACCGGCTTCGACATCGCCATGACGAACTTCGGGCGGCGTGCCGACCCCGATTGCAGGCGGGATGAACGGGTCGTTGCCGTCCAGACCCATCCGCGCCGGCTCCACCTCGTAGCGCGGCGACAGCAGGGCCGCAGCCTCCGTTGCCGCCTCCAGCGTCTGTGCGATCACGACGGCGATCGGCTGCCCGGCATAGCGCACCCGGTCGTTCTGCAGCAGGTCGAGGCGGAACATGAAGGGGCTCGTCTTCGCGTCCGGGTCCATCGCCAGCGGCGGACGGTTCGCCTGGGTCATCACCTCGACCACGCCGGGATGCGCCTTGGCCGCTGGCACATTGAGGAAGGTCACGCGACCACGGGCAATGCTGCTCACCGCCAGGGCGGCATGCAGCATGCCGGGTGGATGGTTGTCCGCCGCGTAGCGGGCCTGGCCGGTGACCTTCAGCAGGCCGTCACGGCGGGTGAGCGGCTGGCCGATGCTGGCGCCGTGCCGGCGTTGCGGGGCGAGTTCAGCCTGTGGAGTCTCAGCCATGAAGGGCGCCTCCGGGCACGGGTGCGAAGGGAGAGGCGGGAAGAGCAGGCAGGCGCTCGGGCGTGCCGGCCGCCGCAACGGCCAGCGCACGCCGCACGATCCGCCGGGCGAGCTCGATCTTGAAAGCATTGTCGCCGGAGGGACGTGCCTCCGCTAGCGCAGCGTCCGCAGCGTGCCGGAAGGCCTCCGCCGCCGGTTCAGCGCCGATCAACGCCGCTTCCGCGGCCCGGGCACGCCAGGGCTTCGCCGCCACGCCGCCCAGCGCCAGCCGTGCCTCGGCGATGGTTCCGTTCTCTACGCGCAGGCAGGCGGCAGCCGAGACCACGGCGAAGGCATAGGAGGTGCGCTCGCGGAGCTTGAGGTAGCGGGCATGGGCGGCAAAGGGCGTTGCTGCACCCGGCAGTCGAACGGCCACGACCAGCTCGCCCGGCGCCAGCACGCTCTCATGCTCCGGCGTGTCATCAGGCAGCAGGTGGAATTCTTCCAGCGCCACCTCGCGCCGGCCACCTTGTCCCTCGATCTCGACCACGGCATCCAGTGCCACGAGCGGCACGCAGAAGTCGGACGGATGCGTGGCGATGCAGGACGGGCTCCAGCCCAGCACGGCGTGCAGGCGGTTCTCCCCCCCTTGCGCATCGCAGCCAGCACCGGGCTGCCGCTTGTTGCAGGCGCTTGCCGGGTCGTAGAAATAGGCACAGCGGGTGCGTTGCAGCAGGTTGCCTGCAACGGTCGCGACGTTGCGCAACTGAGCCGACGCGCCGGAGAGCAGCGCTTCGGCGACCGCCGGGAAGCGCTTGCTGAAGATGGGGTCATAAGCCAGGCCGGCGTTTCGCACGCGCGCGCCGATCCGCACCCCGCCATCCGGCAGGGGTTCAATCTCATCGAGGCCAGGTAGGCGACTGACGTCGACCAGCCGCTTTGGGCTGACGATGCCGCCCTTCATCAGGTCGAGCAGATTGGTCCCGGCCGCCAGGTAGGCGCTGCCCGGCACCGCGGCCGCCGCGATAGCCTCTGCGGCTGTGGCCGGCCGCACATATTCGAAGCGGTTCATGCTGCTTCCTTCTGGCTGGCTTGATCCAGGCTCCGTTGTGCGTCCAGCACCGCTTCGGTGATGCCGCGATAGGCGCCACAGCGGCACAGATTGCCGCTCATGCCTTCGCGCACCCGCTCGGGGTCATCCCCAGCCTGGCCCTCCTGGATCAGGCCTACGGCACTCATGATCTGGCCAGGCGTGCAGAAGCCGCACTGGAAGGCGTCATGCGCGATAAAGGCCGCCTGCACGGGATGACAGCTATCGCCGACGGCCAGTCCCTCGATGGTCAGCACCTCCGAGCCGTCCTGGCTGGCTGCGAGCGTCAAGCAGGAGTTGATGCGGCGTCCGTTGACCAGGACCGTACAGGCACCACACTGGCCCCGGTCGCACCCCTTTTTGGTGCCCGTCAGGTCAAGGCGCTCGCGCAGCAGGTCCAACAGTGTGACCCTGGGGTCCTCCAGTTCGACGGTCCGCTGCACATCGTTGACGGTGAGAGTGATCGACAGGCTCATGCGGCGCTCCGATCAAAACTGTTTCGGGATGATCCGCCCGCGCGATGAATCGTCTGCGGGACGGCACGTCCTGGCGCCGCCCGGGTTGCAGGAGGACGTTGCCAGCACGACGTTCACAAGCGAGGTGTGGAGAGGGACCAGGCCGCTCACCCGGCACCACGCAAACCAAAATACGGAGGATGCCTCCGTTTACAAGAGCTGAATTCAGAACGGGCGCGATGACCGACCAGCCGGCCATGAGAAAGCGGAAGCCCCGCGCGGATGCCGCCCGTAATCGCGAGCGCGTATTGGAGGCGGCCAAGACGGTGTTCAGCCAGGGCGGTCCGGAGGCGAGCCTGGAGGCCGTGGCAAGGCAGGCCGGCGTCGGGATCGGGACGCTGTATCGGCACTTTCCGACCAGGGAGACCCTGTACGAGGCGGTCTATCGGCGCGAGGTGGAACAGCTTGTCGAACTGGCCAGACATTTCGAGGCAGAGACGGCTCCGGTCGAGGCATTGCGCCGGTGGATGCGGGCCAACGTGGAGTTCATCGCCACGAAGAAGGGCATGGCGGCGGCGCTGGCCCTGACCGCACAGGGATCCTCTGATCTTGCGATCTGTTCGCTCGAGCGGCTGACGAGGGCGATCGGCGAGCTGCTGCAGCGTGCCGTGGCAGCAGGAGAGATCCGCGCCGACATCGACCCTGAGGACCTGCTCCGTACCCTGGTCGGCATGTGCTACACCTACGACCGGCCGAGCTGGCAGGCCAAGGTGCTGCGCATGGTCGACGTCTTCATCGATGGACTATGCCGACGGCCCGACCACCAACCCGAACGACAGGCCGGCGGCGCTGCTGGAGACCCTTAGGTGTACAGTCCCGACGTGTTGAGGTGCATTCTCTCATGCCGAGGCGGACGCACGATGGCAGCAGGTCTTCATGGCTCGGCCCGCACGACGCAGCGCATCTCCCAAGTTCGGCAGAGCCTGCCCTCCGGCCGGCAAGGCCGGACACAGGTGGTCCACATCGCGTCCGCAAGCTCTGCCAAGGCCAACGGCGCGCCCTTCCTGTGTGAGGTCGCCGCCATGTTCCCCTGCCAGATCCCTGCCGTGCTGACCGTCCATCGACCGCCAGCAGGCGACCGATGGACCAACGGTCATACCCGAGAGGATGAACCGCACTGCCTCATCCCGTGACCGTATAGCCGGTGCCGGTGTCCGGTTGGAACAGGCTGCGCAGCGACGATCACTGCCAGATGTTGATCGTTGCGAGCGTGCGCATCAGGTGATCGGATACCAGTTTCTCCGCATGCGCACCGTTACGCTGAGCGATTGCATCGACGATGGCCTTCAGGTCGTTGAAGGTCTGGCGGCGCACGGGTTCGGGCGCAGGCTTGCCATTGTCCTGGCCGTCGAAAAGCACCGCCCGCCGGTCGTCAAGGATGCTGCCCATGATCTGCATGAGGAACTTGTTCTTGGTGCTGGCGAAGATCTGGCGGTGCAGGCCGTAGATCCTTTCCTTGAACTCGACCCAGGTCGGCGCTTCCAGGATCTGGTCCAGGCTGCGCCGCATCTCGACGATCTCGCCGTCCTGCACCCGGCTCACCACGAGATGCATCATGGCCGGCTCGAACAGGAGGCGGCCTTCGGCGATCTCGGCCAGGGACGGAACCTCGTCGTGGCTGGGAGCACCCGTCTCGTCCATCCGGCCGAACACCTGGTCCGCGTCGTCGGTCAGGTAGGTGCCGCTTCCGACCTGCCGGCGCACCAGGCCCTGACGCTCCATCATGGCGAGCGCGCTGCGCACGGCGGTCCGCCCGGTGCCGAGCTGCTGTGCCAGGTCGCGCTCGTTCGGCAGCTTCGCTCCTGGCACCATCGAGCCCTCCCGGATGCCCTGGAGCAGCGCACGATAGACCAGCGAAGGGGTGGCCCGCTCGTTGGTGGCGATGGCCGCCATCTGCGGCAGCGGGGCGCGGGAGGACATGCTGAATTTTCCCGATGAAGGGCTATGAGGAGCGGGCTCGATGGCCGCCAGGAAGCGTCGCGGCAAGCCAGCAACTCAGCGCAGGACGTCGACCGTGCGGCCGCTCTTCGCCGATTCCGCGAGCGCGTCGAGAACGGGAATGGCGTCCAGGGCCTCCCGGTGGTGCTGCAGATAGGGCCGGCCCTGGAGCGTCGCCTCGACGAAGTGACCGATCTCATCGGCCAGATCGCCCGCGATCCGCCCGTTGATCTCGGGCCAGAGGTGGGTGTCACCACCACTGGTGGCGCTGTCGTCGACAACGTAGAAGCCCTGGTCGGCGCAGTCGACATAGGTGGCTGCCCTGGTGCCGACGATCTCGAACGATGAGCGGAAGCCGTTCATCAGTCCGTCCGGCCATGCCCAGCTGTAGTCGATGCAGCCGATAGCCCCGTTCTCGAAGTTGACCACGGCATAAAGGGCATCCTCGTTGCCGTTGCCCAGGACTTCACGCTTCTGGGCATAGACCCGGGCGACCCTGGATCGCGCGATCCACTGCATCGCATCGACGTCGTGAACGCCCATGTAGAAGAGGATCGAGCTCCGGTCGCCCAGGCGCCGTGCGGTCGAGCGGACGGCATGGCGCCTGGCACGCAGATGGATTGGCGTTCCCAGCCGCTCTGGCGCCGCCGCGTGGAAGGCCTGCACGTACCGGGGGTCGAAGCGCAGGATATGCCCGACCATCAGGCGGGCATCGCTCCTTTCCACCGCGGCGACGATCCGGCGCGCTGCTTCGGCACTGTGCGCGAGGGGCTTCTCCAGCAAGATCGCCTTGCCGGCCTCAGCCGCGGCGATCGCCGCGTCCTCGTGCAGCCGGTCCGGCAGGCAGATGCTCACGGCATCCAGACCGGGCATCGCCAGCAGGTCCCGGAAGTCGCCGAAGCCTTGTGCACCTGTCAGAGAAGACAATTGCTCCACGGCCGCCGGATCCTGATCGCAGACGGCCACGAGTTCCGCCGATGGATGAACGGCATGGACGCGGGCGTGACGTGCTCCGAAGAAGCCAAGCCCGATCACGCCGACCTTCAGCGTCCTGCTCACCGGGTGCGTCCTGGAGGGGTCCAGCCACGGAAATCGTCGATGAAGGCGGTCAATGCTTGGGTGACCGCGTCGAAGAAGGCGGCGCCTTGCTCGGGCGTGGCGAGCGATGGGTCGCCTAGCGTGCCGCTGTCAGAAAGATCCTGGAAGTCGTGATAGGTCCTGACGGCCGATCCGCCGAGAAGATCGGTGGTGAGATAGCGTGAGCCTGGGTCGGGATAGGTCGTCTGCGCCAAGCCCGAATGCACCAATTCCGGCCGCAAATGCTGGATCATGGATGTTTCGAACTCGCACGCATGGCCCATGCCGCCGGGTCGTGACTGGCGCAGTGCTGCGATGGCGTCGCGCGCCAGCTGGAAATAGGTGAGGGCGGCGATCCTGGCGGCACCATGATGCCGGTGGCCGAGCGTGGCCGCGAGCAGGTCGATCGCCGGTCCATTGCCGCCATGGCCATTGACGATGACGATGCGCCGAAAGCCGTGATGGACCACCGACCCCACGATGTCCTCGACCATCGCCATCAAGGTCTCGGCCCTGAGCGTGATGCTGCCCGCAAACGCCATGTGATGGGCCGAGAAGCCGTACCAAGGTGGCGGCAGCACGAGGACCTTCCCGGCGGATCGTTCTGCCGCGCGCAGCGACACCGCATGCGACAGCAAGGTGTCGGTGCCGAGTGGCATGTGATGCCCATGCTGCTCCACCGAACCCAGCGGCAAGACGAGCACGGTCGCATCACGGTCGAGCGCCGCCACGTCGGGCGAGGTCAGTTCTTCAAAGCGCATCGTTCCGTCGTACTTCATCTGGCTGTCAAAGGGATGCTGGTTCGACCGGCACCCAGTCCAGCCCGGCTCCTCCGGGCCTGCCAATCTGCGAACTCTGGCGCCCGAAATGGGTTGAAAACGGTTCAAAGTGGTCGTTATGGTCCGGTTGTACAGCTCCGATGTCAACGACCAATTTGGTCGCCGGCGCCAGGAGAAACTGCGTCGGCCGCGGGAGAGGCAAAACCGATGAAACGCAGAACCATGTTGGCGGCCGCCACCCTGGCGGTGGGCAGCTTCGCGGCGCATCCAAGCCTCGCCGAGGACATCACCCTCGAATTCGTTGTCTGGAACTACTCGCTCGAGACGATCCAGGACAATGTCCGCCGATTCGAGGAGGCCAACCCAGGCATCAAGGTCAACGTCACCGACTATACGTGGCCGGACTACCAGGACAGCCTCGTGCTGCGCATCCGTGGTAACACACCGACCGATGTGGTCTATGGCGGGCAAGATTGGTTGCCGGCATGGGGTTCTGCCGGGTTCATTGCCCCGCTGGAATCGGTGGCGCCGAAGGAGGCCATTGATGGGCTTGCGGCTGATATCGCCGGCTTCGCCCTGACCGACGTCACCTATGACGGCAAGGTCTACGGGCTGCCCTACTACGCCGACACGATCTCGTTCATCTACAACAAGAAGATCCTGGCCAATGCGGGCATTTCGGTGCCCACGACCTGGGACGAGGTCACGGCAGCTGCCGAGAAGCTGAAGGCCAACGGCATGCAGCATCCGATCGTCTATGAGTACAACCAGGAGCTGCCGAACTTCTACGACGCCTTCGTGGCGCAGGCCTACGGCCGTGGAGCAGAACTGTTCGACAAGGATCTGAACCCGCTCTTCGCCGATCCCGCCAATGGCGCCTACCAGCAGCTCGCCTGGCTCGCCGATGCCTACTCGAAGGATCTGGTCCAGTCCGAGACGCACGAATCGAAGATCATCCCGGCGATGAATACCGGGGCACACGCGTTCACGGTCGTCTATACCTATGTGCTCGCAGCGCTGAACAATGCGGCGGACCAGCCGCGGGCCGGCGAGTTCGCCCTGGCGCCGATGCCGGGTTCGACCCACTCGACCTTGGGCTTTGCCAAGTCCTACGTCATCACGGCCCAGGCTGCCGCCGATCCGGCGCGCGCCGAGGCAGCATGGAAGTTCGTCGATTTCATGGCAGGCAAACCCTATACCGTGGCCAAGCGCTGGGCCGTGGAAAAGGGACTGGGCTTCGGTCAGTTGCCGCTGTTCGACGACAAGGACGTCATCGACGCCTGGGGCAAATGGGCCGACGTGGCGGCGCTGCGTGACCAGGCAAAGCGCGCCCGGGCCGGTACCTATACCGAATACAGCTCGGTCTGGTCCGCCTATTTCCGTCCGCTGCTCGCCAAAGCGATGGTCGGCGAGGCCAGCGTGGAGCAGACCATGAAGGACGGTGCCGAGCGCTGGAACCAGCTGAAGGAGCAGTTTGCCAGCCGGTGAGAGGAGGCACGCCTTGCACGTGACGCTTCACCGGTAGCTGCCCGCATGTGGAACACCCGGCGCTTCCCGATGCTCTGGCTGCTGCCGGCACTCCTGCCGGTGGCGCTGATGACGATCTACCCGATCGCCCATGCGCTCTGGACCAGCCTGCACTCGGTCATGCTGCTGTTTCCGGGCGAGCCGTTCGTCGGGCTCGACAACTATGCACGCGTGGTGAAGAGCAACTATTTTTGGGACTCGCTCTCCAATTCGCTGACCTTCACCCTGCTCGCGGCACCTTCGGTCGTCGCCATCGGCACCCTGATCGCCCTGTTCTTGCAGCGGCGCTTCGTCGGTGCGGGCATCGTGCGGTCGGTGGTGCTGCTGCCATGGGTGCTGCCGGGTGCGATCAGCGCCGTGCTCTGGATCTGGGTGTTCCACCCGAGCTTCGGCGTGCTGAACGGCATCCTGCAGAGCCTCCATCTGATCGATGGCCCCATCCAGTGGCTGACGTCCCCACGGCTGGCGCTATTCTCGGTCATCGTCGCCCATATCTGGACCCAGGTGCCGTTCGCCGTGGTGCTCGTCATGGCCGCCCTGGCGACCATCAATCCGGAGACGCTGGAAGCGGCCGCCATCGACTGCAAGAGCCCATGGCGGCGCTTCCGTTACATCGTGTTCCCCGAGATCAAGTCGATGATCGTGGTGCTGGTCGTCTACAACGCGCTGACCGCGTTCACGACCTATGACCTCGTCTATGCCATGACCGGGGGCGGACCGGGCACGGCAACGACTCTCCTCTCCTTCCAGATCTGGCGCGAAAGCTTCTCCATGTATGACTTCGGCGCCGGATCGGCGGTCGCCTTCATCGTCGTGGCGATCTCGGCCGTTCTCATCCTTGCCATCACACGCGCCCTGCCGTCCGACCTGTTTGGGAGCGAGTGACATGCAGGCCGGCCGCAATCATCTTGCGACGATCGTCTTCGCGAGCCTGATCCTTGCCTTCAGCGGCGGCCCGGTCCTCCTGTCGCTGATCGGCAGCCTGGTGCCGGACCGGATACTCCTGGACTCCAGCAAGAGCCTGTTCGCCGAAGGCCTGAACTTCGAGGGCTATCGCTACGTCTTCACCGGCGAACTGCCGGCCTCCTATCTCGCCGAAAACGCAAACCGCGCCATGATCTCGGACGCGGCCCGCCAAGTGCCCTACAGCCTCGTCAACAGCGGCATCATCGCGCTCTCTTCCATGATCCTGAACCTGCTCTTGGGCGCGCCCGCCGCCTTCGTGTTCGCCCGCTATGTCTTCCCGGGCAAGAAGGTCTCCTTCCTGTTCCTGATCCTGAGCCCGCTGGTCCCCGCGATCGCCCTGATCACGCCGATCTACATCATGCTGCAGTCGTTCGGCCTGGTCGGCACCCGGACGGGCATCATCCTGGTCCACACGGCCAAGGCTCTGCCCTTCACCGTGCTGATCCTGTCGGTCTTCTTCCGCAAGATGCCGGCGGAACTCTTCGAGGCGGCCGTGCTCGACCATTGCAGCCGGTTCCAGACGTTCGTCCGGATCGCCCTGCCGCTGGCCTTGCCCTCGATCGGAGCGACCGGCCTGTTCGCCTTCATGCTCTCCTACTCGGAGTTCATGTTCTCGATGATCCTCTCCGGTGATGCGGACACGCGGCCGGTATCCGTGGTCATGGCGGCCCTGGCGCGCAACACCGACGTCTCCTGGAGCCTGCTCAACACCGCCATCTTCATCGCGATCGTGCCGACCCTGGTGCTGGTCGTGCTGGTCTGGCGGTTCGTCGTCGAGGGGCTGCTCAGCGGCGCCGTGAAAGGATAGCGCCTTTCAGGCAGCGGATCGAAGGAAGGAAGCGCGTGGCGTCGGTCGAACTGCAAAAGGTCGGCAAATCCTTCGGCAAGGTCGAGGCCGTCCGGGATGTCTCGCTCGTGATCCAGGATCGCGAGTTCGTCGTTTTCGTGGGCCCCTCCGGCTGCGGCAAGTCCACCCTCCTGCGCATGATCGCAGGGCTGGAGGAGATCAGCACCGGCGAAGTGCTGATCGGCGGCCAGCCGATGAGCAGGGTCGCGGCCGCCGATCGCGGCATCGCCATGGTGTTCCAGTCCTATGCGCTCTACCCGCACATGACCGTGCGCGAGAACATGGGCTTTGCGCTGAAGATGCTCGGCACGCCGAAAGCGGAAGTCGATCGCAAGGTTCTGGAGGCGGTATCGATTCTGCAGCTCGAGGACCTGCTCGATCGCAGGCCCAAGGAACTATCTGGTGGGCAACGGCAGCGGGTCGCCATCGGGCGGGCCATTGTCCGGGCACCCGGCGTGTTCCTGTTCGACGAGCCGCTCTCCAACCTGGATGCCGGCCTGCGGGCGCAGATGCGCGTCGAGATCGCGCGGCTACACAAGCAGCTCGAGACCACCATGATCTACGTGACTCACGATCAGGTCGAGGCGATGACGCTGGCCGACCGGATCGTCATCCTCAACAAGGGGCGAATCGAGCAGCAGGGCCCACCGCTGGAACTCTACGAGGAGCCAGCCAACCAGTTCGTCGCGGGCTTTCTCGGCCAGCCCAGAATGAACTTCATCAGCTGTGTGGCAAGGCGATCCGCAGCCGGCACGGAACTTGTCCTTCCCAATGACGAAACACTCCTTCTCACCATGCGGGACGAACCCGCGCTGCCACTGGCTGCGCCGGTCACCCTGGGCATCCGCCCGGACTCCATCGGCGTCGTGGAAGAAGCGGCCGGCAATACGGTGCCTGCCCGTATCGTGGTGGTCGAACAGCTCGGGAACTCGAGCCTCCTCTATGCGAGGATCAACGACAATCCTGACCTCGTCACCATCGAGCAGCCAGGCAAGAGCGTCCTCAAGGCGGACCACACCATCCATTTGCGGCTCGATCCTGGCCGAGCGCATCTGTTCGACAAAAATGGCGATCGTATCAGGGCATAGCCTGGTTCCCAGGCACACCCGGAACAGGATCCGGCTCATCCAGGCCGGCTCGGCCTGTGCCCGGTGCCCTTGCCGATCCCCTTGGTGGAAAAGAACGGCTCGGCAGCGCGGGCGAGCGTCGCTTGGCCGGTGTCCGCGGCTGAGAGCCGAAGATGGCAGCCAGGCTTCAGGCCGCTCGATGCCTATGTCCCACCATCCGGCATGGCGTCACGAGCATTCACGTGCAGATTGAGGATCGCCATTTCCAGCTGAAGGCCCTGAGCTTGGGTTCGCTGGCTGGCAAATTCGGCCACGGCGCTGACTGGTTCGACGTGCGCCCATGATGCCCAGTGCTGAGAAGGCCAGCCAGATCATCGTAACCTCGCCCCTCTGGCAGCTTCCGCACACTGGTCCAGCACATCCAGATGCCTGCAGGAAAGCCAAAAGGAAGCGGCAGTTTCTCGCTGGCGGCGAACCAGCCGGCCCAAACGTCCATCAGGCGTGTGATCCGGCCTCGTTGAACGAGGTGAAGGGCACGAAGCAACGGGATGACGGTCCACCAGCATCGCCAGTGCGGGCTGCTGGTGTCGCGGATGTTGGTGACGCCCTTCCCGACTTCCGGCCCTTGAGGGCGAAGGCCAGCGGCGGCATGCCTCAACGGCCATGGCGGGCATTAAGACTGTCTATCGAGCTAGGCACCTGAGCTGGATGATGGAGCGCTGCGGTCGGCAGATCAGGCGGCGGCGCCGGAGGTGACACACCTGCCCTGGTCGTACCGGGCCAGCTACCGGGAAGCCGGGTCGTGGTCGGCCGCACAAGCAGCGGGCAAGGCAGCATCGCGAGACACCAGGGCCTGTCTCACATGGGTTGTTCTTGATCATCCGGGACAGTGCCTGTAGCAGGTCCCGATCCCAACAAGACAAGGCCCTCCCCCGCATGCCCATCTACGGCTACGCCCGCGTCAGCACGCTCGACCAGGACCTTTCCATCCAGCGTACGGCGCTGAAAGCCGCCGGCTGCAGCGTGATCCGCGCCGAGAAGGCCAGCGGCAGCCGGCGGGACGGGCGCAGC
>NZ_DATAGQ010000191.1:0-21757 GCF_036263595.1 Geminicoccus sp.
TCGAACCTGATCGCCGACCCGTCGGGCCGCGCCAGATCCTTCGCCGTCCGGACGATGACGGCCATGGCCACATCGCCCTTCTTCACTTTGCCGCGCGGTATGGCGTCCTTGATGGCCACGACAATGACGTCGCCCACCGAACCCCACCTACGATGCGAGCCACCCAGTACACGAATGCACTGGACCCGACGCGCTCCCGAGTTGTCGGCAACATCGAGATCGGTCTCGGGCATGATCATGATCTAGATCCTCACGCCTCTCCGGCCGGAGCCGCTGCGTCCTCGACCAGCACTTCCCAGCGCTTGCGCGCCGAGAGGGGCCGGCACTCACGGATCATGACGGTGTCGCCGATCTTGAACCGGTTCGACTCGTCGTGAGCCATGTATTTCTTCGTGCTCTTGATATATTTCTTGTAGAGCGGGTGCATCACGCGGCGCTCGACCTTGACCACCACGGTCTTGTCGGCGACGTCGCTCACCACCTGCCCTTGAAGTACCCGACGCGGCATCGCTCGTTCTCCTCAGGCGCCGGTCTTGGCCGCGACGGTCTGCTCGCGCAGCACCGTCTTGACCCGCGCAATGTCCCGGCGGACCTCACGGATCCGGGCGGTCCCTTCCAGCTGCCCGGTGGCCTTCTGGAAGCGCAGGTTGAACTGCTCCTTCTTCAGCCCGAGCAGGCGGTCGATCAGCGCCTTGCGGTCTTCACTACGAATATCCGAAACTTGCATCGCTCAGAGCTCCCGCTGCACGAAGCGGGCCTTGATCGGCAGCTTCGCTGCGCCCAGGGCGATCGCGGCTTCCGCCAGCTCTGGAGCCACGCCGTCGATCTCGAACATGATGCGGCCAGGCTTCACCCGGGCCACCCAGTACTCGACGGAGCCCTTGCCGGAGCCCATGCGGACCTCGGCCGGCTTCGTGGTGACCGGCACGTCCGGGAAGATCCGGATCCAGACGCGGCCAGCGCGCTTGAGATGACGGGTGATCGCACGCCGGGCCGATTCGATCTGCCGGGCGGTGATCCGCGCCGGCTCGACCGCCTTCAACCCGTAGGTGCCGAAGTTCAATTCCGCACCGCCCTTGGCCAGGCCATGGATGCGGCCCTTGAAGGCCTTGCGGAACTTGGTTCTCTTAGGTGACAGCATTGTTCGATCTCAACCCCTGGCCGGCGCTGCGTCGGCCATGCGCCGATCATACGCTGCCGGGTCATGTTCCATGATCTCGCCACGGAACACCCACACCTTGATTCCGTTCGTGCCGTACGGCGTATGGGCCGTCGCCTTCGCGAAATCGATGCTGGCGCGCAGCGTGTGCAACGGCACCCGACCCTCGCGATACCATTCGGAACGAGCGATCTCGGCACCGCCAAGGCGACCCGAGCAGCCCACCCGGATGCCGAGCGCGCCCAGGCGCATCGCCGCCTGCACGGCGCGCTTCATGGCGCGACGGAACGTCACGCGCCGAACCAGCTGCTGGGCAATGCTCTCGGCGATCAGCTTCGCGTCGAGTTCAGGCTTGCGGACCTCGACGATGTTCAGGTGCACGTCGGCCGAGCAGCGCTGCGCCACTTCGCGCCGCAGCACCTCGATCGCCTCGCCCTTCTTGCCGATGACCACGCCGGGACGCGCCGTGTAGATCATCACCCGGGCCTTCTTGGCCGGACGCTCGATCACGATGCGCGACACGCCCGCATTGGACAGGCGCTTTTCCAGATACTCGCGGATCTGGATGTCTTCCTTCAGCATCTTCGCGTAGCCGTTCTCCGCGAACCAACGCGAATCCCAGGTACGATTAATGCCCACCCGCAACCCGACGGGATTTACCTTCTGACCCATCAGGCCCTGCCCTCGCTCTGCTCACGGACGACGATCCGCAGGCGGCTGTAGCTCTTCTCCACACGCGCCGCCCGGCCGCGCGCACGCGGATGCAGGCGCTTCATCACGAAGCGCTTGCCCACGTAAGCCTCGGCCACGACCAACCGGTCCACGTCCAGATTGTGATTGTTCTCGGCGTTCGCAATGGCGCTCTTGAGGGTTTTCTGCACCTCGAGGGCGACTCGCTTGCGCGAGAACTCCAGCGCGGTCACGGCCCGTCCTGCGGACATGCCGCGGATCAGGCCAGCAACCAGGTCGAGTTTGCGGGGGCTGGAGCGGACCAGCGTGTCCTCGGCGAACGCTTCGTTCGCCGTGACCTTGCGCTCTGCTTTGGGCTTGCTCATCTCAGCCCCTCTTCGCCTTCTTGTCCGCGCCGTGGCCGGTAAAGGTCCGGGTCGGCGAGAACTCGCCGAACTTGTGACCCACCATGTTGTCCGTCACGTACACCGGCAGATGCTTCTTGCCGTTATGCACGGCGAAGGTGAGGCCGATGAACTCGGGCATGATCGTCGAGCGGCGCGACCAGATCTTGATGATCTCGTTGCGGCCCGAACGCCGTGCGGCATCCGCCTTCTTGAACAGATAGCCGTCGACGAACGGACCCTTCCAAACTGAACGGGCCACGCCTCAACCTCCACGCTTCTTGGCGACGTGCCTGGAGCGCACGATCATGTTGCTGGTACGCTTGTTCCGACGGGTCCGGTAGCCCTTGGTGGGCTGGCCCCATGGGCTCACGGGATGGCGACCGCCGGACGTCCGGCCCTCGCCACCACCGAGCGGATGATCGACCGGGTTCATCGCCACGCCACGAACAGTCGGACGCGTTCCCTTCCAGCGGGTGCGACCGGCCTTGCCCTGGTTCTCGTTCTGATGGTCCGGGTTGGACACGGCGCCGATCGAGGCCATGCAGGTCTGCAGGACCCGGCGGATCTCGCCGGAGTTCAGGCGGACCTGGCAGTAGTCGGCGTCGCGGCCGATCAGCTGGGCAAAAGCCCCGGCCGAACGCGCGATCTGCCCGCCCTTGCCCGGCTTCATCTCGACATTGTGGATGATCGTCCCGACCGGGATCGCCTTCAGTGGCGCCGCGTTGCCCGGCTTGATGTCGACCCGCTCGCCGGCCACCACCTTGTCGCCGGCACGCAGACGCTGCGGGGCCAGGATGTAGGCCTGCTCGCCGTCGGCATAGTTCACCAGCGCGATGAACGCCGTCCGGTTCGGATCGTACTCCAGCCGCTCCACCGTTCCGGCCACATCGAACTTGCGACGCTTGAAGTCGACGAGGCGATAGGTGCGCTTGTGCCCGCCGCCGATATGGCGGGTGGTGATACGGCCGAAATGATTGCGGCCACCGGACTTGGAAAGGCCTTCGGTCAGGTTCTTGACCGGCTTGCCCTTCCAGAGCTCCGACTTGTCGACCAGCACCAGCTCGCGCTGCGAGGGCGTGGTCGGGTTGTAGTTCTTGAGCGCCATCGCCTCAGATTCCCGTGGTCACGTCGATGGACTGACCGGCCGCGAGCGTCACGATCGCCTTCTTGACGTCGGAACGCTGGTAGGGCTTGCCCTTGAAGCGCTTGGTCTTGCCCTTGGTCACCATGGTGTTGACCGCGGTGACCTTGACGTTGAACAGCCCCTCGACCGCCTTCTTGATCTCCGGCTTGGCTGCATCCGGGCGCACGTTGAACGTGACCTGGTTCAGCTCCGAGATCCGGGTCGACTTCTCCGTCACCACCGGCGACAGGATGATGTCGTACATGCGTTCCTGGTTCATGCCAGGCGCTCCTGCAATTCCTGGGCGGCGGCGCGGCTGATGACCAGCTGGTCGCTTCGCAGGATGTCGTAGACGTTCGCACCGATCGACGGGAGGACATCCACGGCGGTCAGGTTGCGCGAGGCGAGCGCAAAGTTGAGCTGCAGCTCGGCCGGACCGACGAACAGGACCTTCTCCAGGCCCAGCTTGCCGAGGCGCGCCAGCAGCTCCTTCGTGCGGGGCTGGTCCAGTTCGAGCTTGTCGACCACGACCAGCTTGCCGTTCTTCGCCTTGTCCGAGAGAGCCATCCGCAGCCCGAGCGCCCGGACCTTCTTCGGAAGGTCGATCGCATGGTCACGCGGCGTCGGCCCATGGGCACGACCGCCGGTCCGGAAGATCGGCGCGCGCTTGTTGCCGTGGCGGGCACGGCCAGTGCCCTTCTGCTTGTAGATCTTGGCGGTCGAGCCGGCGACTTCGCCGCGGCTCTTCACCTTGTGCGTGCCGGCCCTGCGCTTGGCCAGCTGCCAGAGGACGACACGTTGAAGGATGTCCGCGCGCGGCTCGAGACCGAACACCGAATCGGCGAGGTCGATCGTGCCGGCGTCTTCCGCATCCAGCGTCTTGACGGCGATCTGCATCATTCGGCTCCCACAGCGAGCAGGCCCGCCGGATAGGGGGCTTCCTTGGGCATCGCCTTCTTCACGGCGTCACGTACACGAACCCAGGCGCCCTCGGCGCCAGGTACCGCGCCCTTCACCAGGATCAGGCCCCGCTCCTCGTCCACGCCGAACACTTCCAGGTTCAGCACGGTCCGCTGCTTGGCACCCATGTGCCCGGCCATCTTCTTGCCGGGAAAGGTGCGGCCCGGATCCTGCCGGTTGCCGGTCGAACCATGGGAGCGGTGCGAGACCGACACGCCATGCGTCGCGCGCAGGCCGCCAAAATTGTGCCGCTTCATGACGCCGGCGAAGCCGCGGCCGATCGAGACGCCGGTGACGTCCACGAACTGGCCCTCGACGAAATGCTCGACCGAAAGACGGACGCCGACATCCAGCACCGCGTCGTCGGAGACGCGGAACTCGCCGACATGCGCCTTCGGCTCGACCTTTGCCTTGGCGAAGTGGCCGCGCATCGGCTTCGTCACATTCTTGGCACTTTTCGCGCCTACACCGAGCTGGACGGCGACATAGCCGTCCTTCTCCTTGGTACGAACGCCGACGACCTCACAGTCCTCGACCTTCAGCACGGTCACCGGCACGTGACTTCCGTCAACGCCGAACAACCGAGTCATGCCCAGCTTCTGGGCCAGGAGCCCCGTACGCATTCCTCAGGCCCTCAGAGCTTGATCTCGACGTCCACGCCCGAGGCCAGGTCGAGCTTCATCAGCGCGTCCACGGTCTGGGGGGTGGGGTCGACGATGTCGAGAAGGCGCTTGTGCGTCCGGATTTCGAACTGCTCACGGCTCTTCTTGTCGACATGCGGTGAACGGTTCACCGTGAACTTCTCGATGCGGTTCGGCAGCGGGATCGGGCCGCGCACGCGCGCCCCGGTCCGCTTCGCCGTCCCGACAATTTCCCTCACCGACTGATCGAGCACGCGGTGATCGAAAGCCTTGAGCCGAATTCTGATATTCTGCGCGTCCATGGTCGGACGATCCCCGCGTATTCTTGAAGCGTTACTGGATCACGTTGGCGACGACGCCGGCACCGACGGTACGGCCGCCTTCGCGGATGGCAAAGCGCAGGCCCTGCTCCATGGCGATGGGGGCGATCAGCGTCACCACCATCGTCACGTTGTCGCCGGGCATCACCATCTCGGTGCCTTCCGGCAGTTCCACCGACCCCGTCACGTCCGTCGTGCGGAAGTAGAACTGCGGACGGTAGTTGCCGAAGAACGGCGTGTGCCGGCCACCTTCTTCCTTGGTCAGCACATAGGTCTCGGCCGTGAACTTGGTGTGCGGCGTGATCGTGCCGGGCTTGCACAGGACCTGCCCGCGCTCCACGTCGTCGCGCTTGGTGCCGCGCAGAAGCACGCCGACATTGTCGCCCGCCTCGCCGCGATCCAGCAGCTTGCGGAACATCTCGACACCCGTGCAGGTCGTCTTCGTCGTGGGCTTGATCCCCACGATCTCGACTTCCTCGCCCACCTTCACCACGCCGCGCTCGACACGGCCCGTCACCACCGTGCCACGGCCCGAGATCGAGAACACGTCCTCGATCGGCATCAGGAACGGCTTGTCCACCGCACGCTCCGGCTGCGGGATGTACGCATCCACCGCATCCATCAGCTCGATGATCTTCGACTTGCCGAGTTCGTCGTCCTTGCCTTCCAGCGCCGCCAGCGCCGATCCCTTGATGATCGGGATGTCGTCGCCGGGGAAGTTGTACTTCGACAAGAGCTCCCGGACCTCCAGCTCCACCAGCTCGAGCAGCTCCGGGTCGTCCACCATGTCGACCTTGTTCAAGAACACCACCAGCGCCGGCACGCCCACCTGGCGCGCCAAGAGGATGTGCTCACGGGTCTGCGGCATCGGCCCGTCCGCCGCCGAGACCACCAGGATCGCGCCATCCATCTGCGCCGCACCCGTGATCATGTTCTTCACGTAGTCGGCATGGCCGGGGCAGTCGACATGCGCATAATGGCGCTTGGCCGTCTCGTACTCCACATGCGCCGTGTTGATCGTGATCCCGCGCGCCTTCTCCTCCGGCGCCTTGTCGATCTGGTCGTACGCCGTAAACGCCGCCCCACCCGTCTCCGCCAGAATCTTCGTGATCGCCGCCGTCAACGTGGTCTTGCCATGATCCACGTGACCAATCGTTCCAATGTTCGCGTGCGGCTTCGTCCGCTTGAACGTCTCTTTGGCCATCGTCTCTGCCCCTCGTCAGTCCATCAACCTGAGACGTCTCAGGCGTACTTGGCGCGGATTTCGTCAGCGACCATCTGCGGCACCGGCGCATAATGGTCGAAATGCATGGTGAACTGGGCGCGGCCCTGCGAGAGCGAACGCAGCGAGTTCACGTAGCCGAACATGGTCGCCAGCGGGACCATGGCCTTGATCACCTGCGCGTTGCCACGGGGCTCCATGCCAGTGATCTGGCCTCGACGGCTGTTCAGGTCGCCGATGATGTCGCCCATATACTCGTCAGGTGTCACCGCCTCGACCCGCATGATCGGCTCCAGGAGCTGCGGACCGGCCTTGGCCGCCCCTTCCCTGAAGGCCGCCCGCGACGCGATCTCGAAGGCCAGTGCCGACGAGTCCACCTCATGGTAGGCGCCGTCGACCAGCTCGATCTTGATGTCAGTCATCGGGAAGCCGGCGATCACGCCGTTGTTCATGCAGCTCTCGAGGCCCTTCTGGACGCCCGGGATGTACTCCTTCGGTACAGCACCGCCGACGATCTTGCTGTCGAACTCGAAACCCTTGCCCTTCTCGTTGGGCGAGATCACGAGCTTCACCCGCGCGAACTGACCAGTACCACCAGTCTGCTTCTTGTGGGTGTAGTCGACCGTGGCCGGCTTGGTCAGGGTCTCACGGTAGGCCACCTGCGGCGCACCGACATTGGCCTCGACCTTGAACTCGCGACGCATGCGGTCGACGAGGATCTCCAGATGGAGTTCGCCCATGCCCTTGATGAGGGTCTGGCCGGATTCCTGGTCGGTCGCTACGCGGAAGGACGGGTCCTCCTGCGCCAGCTTGTTCAGCGCCAGGCCCATCTTCTCCTGGTCGGCCTTCGACTTCGGCTCGACCGCGACCTCGATGACCGGCTCCGGGAACTCCATCCGTTCCAGGATGATCGGTTTGTCGGCATCCGCCAGCGTATCGCCGGTGGTGGTGCCCTTCAGGCCCACCAGCGCCACGATGTCCCCGGTCCGGGCTTCCTTCAGCTCCTCGCGGCTGTTCGCATGCATCAGCAGAATACGGCCGATGCGCTCGCGCGCATTCTTGGTCGTGTTCTGCAGGTACGAACCGCCCTCGAGCCGGCCGGAATAGATCCGGATGAAGGTCAGCGTGCCGACGAACGGGTCGGTCATGATCTTGAACGCCAGCGCCGAGAACGGCGCCTCGTCGTCGATCTTGCGGGTTGCCTCGGCCTCGCTGCGCGGATCAATGCCGACGATCTCCGGCACATCGAGCGGCGACGGCAGGAAGTCCACGACCGCGTCGAGCAGGGACTGCACACCCTTGTTCTTGAACGCGGAGCCGCACAGCACCGGCACGAAGTTGAAGCCGGTGGCACCCTTGCGCAGGCAGCGGATCAGAGTCGCCTCGTCGGGCTCCTCGCCACCGAAATACGCTTCCAGGGCGGTATCATCCGTCTCCACGGCCGCCTCGACCAGCAGCTGCCGGTACTCTGCCGCCTTGTCCTTGAGCGACGCCGGGATCTCTTCCAGCGTGTACTCGGCACCCATCGTCTCGTCGCGCCAGACCACCGCCTTCATGCGGATCAGGTCGACGTTGCCGATATACTCGGACTCGGCGCCGATCGGCAGGTTCAGCACGACCGGCTTGGCGCCCAGGCGATCCCGGATCTCGTTCACGCAGCGGTAAAAGTCAGCGCCGATCCGGTCCATCTTGTTGACGAAGCAGATCCGCGGCACGCGGTACTTGTCGGCCTGGCGCCACACCGTCTCCGACTGCGGCTCCACACCGGCCACCGAGTCGAACACCGCGACAGCACCGTCGAGCACGCGCAGCGACCGCTCGACTTCGATCGTGAAGTCGACGTGGCCGGGCGTGTCGATGATGTTGATGCGATGGTCCCGCCAATAGCAGGTCGTCGCCGCTGAGGTGATGGTGATGCCGCGCTCTTGCTCCTGCTCCATCCAGTCCATCGTCGCCGTGCCTTCATGCACTTCGCCGATCTTGTAGGACTTGCCGGTGTAGAAGAGCACGCGCTCGGTCGTCGTCGTCTTGCCGGCATCGATGTGGGCCATGATGCCGATGTTACGATAGCGATCGAGCGGAATGGTGCGAGCCATGATCGTTTCCGGACCGTTCCGTGCCGATTACCAGCGATAATGCGAAAAGGCGCGATTGGCTTCCGCCATGCGCAGCGTGTCTTCACGCTTCTTGACGGCCGCCCCGCGATTCTGGGCAGCGTCCAGCAGCTCCGCGGCCAGACGATCTGTCATCGTCTTCTCCGAGCGCTTCTGGGCCGTTCCGATGATCCACCGGATCGCCAGCGCCTGACGGCGGACATCGCGCACTTCGACAGGCACCTGGTAGGTGGCACCGCCAACGCGGCGCGAGCGCACTTCCAGAGCCGGCGCGACGTTGCCGAGCGCTTCGTGGAACATCTCGATCGGATCGCCACCGCCACGCTGCTGGAGCTTATCCAGGGCAGCGTAGACCGAGGCCTCGGCAACAGACTTCTTGCCGTCCAGCATCACGGAGTTGATGAACTTGGCCAGGATCACGTCCCCGAACTTCGGATCGGGGAGGACCTCACGGCGCTCTGCAGCACGACGACGCATCTTCAGAAACCCTTATGGCCGATCACTTCGGACGCTTGACGCCGTACTTGGAACGGCCCTGCTTACGGTTCTTCACGCCCTGGGCGTCCAGGACACCGCGCAGCGTGTGGTAGCGGACACCGGGAAGGTCCTTGACGCGGCCACCACGGATCAGGACCACCGAGTGCTCCTGAAGGTTGTGGCCCTCGCCAGGGATATAGCTGGTGACTTCGAAACCATTGGTCAGCCGCACACGGCAGACCTTACGAAGCGCCGAGTTCGGCTTCTTCGGGGTCGTGGTGTAGACGCGGGTGCAAACACCGCGCTTCTGCGGGCAGCCTTCCAGGGCTGGCACCTTGTTGCGCTTCGGCTTGCTTGTCCGGCCCGTGCGGACCAACTGGTTGATCGTCGGCATCTCGTCTTTGTCTCGCCCTGTCCGAAGTGCGCGTTCCACGAAGCAAGTTTGGCCGCTCGGCGTTAGCCAAGCCGCCTGAGAGAACCGGCAGGAATGCACCCGAACAAACGACCCTGCGTCTGGCCAGTTGTTGGCCACCACCAGGCTCGAACATGAAAAGGTGCGCGGCTTCTACCGGCCTACCGCCCCGCCGTCAAGTGCCTGCGCCCGCTGCGGTGATCCGCAGCGGGCGCAGGGTAGTCATGCAGCGCCGATTTCGCCCATGGCGAAGCCGCGCTCGCTGTCGAGCTCCCGCGGCGGCGCGAACTTCGCGTCGTTCGCGGTGTCCTTGCGCAGACGCGGCAGGACGCCACCGGTGCCGGCCGGGATCAGCCGGCCGACGATGACGTTCTCCTTCAGACCATTCAATCCGTCGACCTTGCCGGCGAAGGCCGCCTCGGTCAGTACGCGCGTCGTCTCCTGGAAGGAAGCCGCCGACACGAAAGACTGGGTCTGCAGGCTCGCCTTGGTGATGCCCTGCAGGACGGCCCGGTACACGGCCGGGCGCTTGTCCTCCGTCAGCATCCGGGCGTTCACCTGGTCGAACTCGATCTTGTCGACCTGCTCGCCCACGAGGAAGGTCGTGTCGCCCGGATCGGCGATCTCGACCTTCTGCAGCATCTGCCGGACGATGACCTCGACATGCTTGTCGTTGATCTTCACGCCCTGCAGTTTGTAGACGTCCTGGATCTCCGCGACCAGGAACTGCGCCAAGGCTTCCACCCCGAGCACCCGCAGGATGTCGTGCGGCACCGGGTTGCCGTCGACGATCGGATCGCCGGGCTTGGTGACGTCGCCTTCCTGCACGCTGACCTGACGCCCCTTCGGGATCAGATACTCCACCGGCTCCTGATCCGGGTCGAGCGGGATCAGCCGCAGGCGGCGCTTGTTCTTGTAGTCCTTGCCGAACTCCACGCGGCCCTCCAGCTCGGCGATGATCGCCGGGTCCTTCGGACGACGCGCTTCGAACAGCTCGGCCACGCGCGGCAGGCCGCCCGTGATGTCGCGGGTCTTGGACGCTTCCTTCGGCAGACGCGCCAGCACGTCGCCGGGATGGATCAAGTCGCCGTTCTCGACCGACAGGATCCCGCCCAGCGGCATGAAGTAGCGTGCCTCGTTGCCCGATGGCAGCGTCACCGGCTTGCCGCTCTCGTCCTCGATGATCACCGACGGCCGCAGGCTGGCCGAGCGTGCGGACTGCCGGTAGTCGACAATCTCCTTGCTCGACTTGCCGGTCGTCTCGTCGATGACGTCGCGGTAGGTGATGCCCTCGATCATGTCGTGGAACACTGCCTTGCCGGCCGTTTCCGACACGACCGGAACGGTGTGCGGATCCCACTCGGCCAGACGCTGCTCCTTCTCCACCTTCGAGTCCGGTTCGACCAGCAGGCGGGTACCGTTCGCCAGGCGATGGCGGACACGCTCGCGGCCGACCTCGTCGTAGATGACCAGTTCGGAGTTGCGGCCCAGCACGACCTGACGGCCCTTGGTGTCACGGACCAGGCGTGGGTTGGTGATCTTGACCGAGCCTGCCACCGCCGATTCGATCGAGCTCTGCTCCGCCTGGCCCTGTGCGGCACCACCGATATGGAAGGTGCGCATCGTCAGCTGCGTGCCGGGCTCGCCGATCGACTGGGCGGCGATGACACCGACGGCTTCACCGATGTTCACGGCCGTGCCGCGGGCAAGGTCACGCCCGTAGCACTTGCCGCACACGCCGCCAAAGCTGTCGCAGGTCAGGACCGAGCGCACGCGCACCGACGACACGCCGCTGGCATCGACCAGCCGAACTTCCGGCTCCTCGAACAGCGTGTTGCGCGTCACCAGTACATCGCCCGACTTCGGATCGATCACGTCCTCGGCCGAGGTACGGCCCAGGATGCGCTCGCCCAGATCGTCCGCCACCTGCCCGGCATTGATCGAGGCGCTGAGCGTGATGAAGCGCTCGGTGCCGCAATCCTCCTCGACGATGATGCAGTCCTGCGCGACGTCGACCAGACGACGGGTCAGGTAGCCCGAGTTCGCAGTCTTCAAGGCGGTGTCGGCCAGTCCCTTGCGGGCGCCGTGCGTGGAGTTGAAGTACTCCAGCACCGACAGGCCTTCCTTGAAGTTCGAGATGATCGGGTTCTCGATGATCTCGCCCGAAGGCTTGGCCATCAACCCGCGCATGCCGGCCAGCTGCTTGATCTGCGCCGCCGAGCCACGCGCACCCGAGTCGGCCATCATGAAGATGGAGTTCGGCTGCTTGTACCTGCCGTTCGCATCCGGCACCGAGTGCACGGCCCGGATGGCCTTCATCATCTCGTCGGACACCTTGTCCGAGCACTGCTGCCAGGCGTCGACGACCTTGTTGTACTTCTCACCCTTGGTGATGAGACCGTCCGAGTACTGCTGCTCGTACTGCTTCACCAGTTCCTGGGTCTGGCCGATCAGCCGATCCTTGCTCGCCGGGATGACCATGTCGTCCTTGCCGAACGAGATGCCAGCCTTGGCCGCATTCGAGAAGCCCAGCACCATCATCCGGTCGGCGAAGATCACGGTCTCCTTCTGACCGCAATGACGGTAGACCTCGTCGATGACCTGGCTGACCTCCTTCTTCGTCAACGTCCGATTGAACAGACGCTCGAAGCTGACCTTCGGGTTCTGCGGCAGCACTTCGTAGAGCAGCATGCGTCCAGGCGTCGTGTCGACGACCTTCGGCAGCAAGGTGCCGTCCGGCTGCGCCACCGTGATGCGTGCCTTGATCTTGGCATGCATGCTCACCGCGCGCGCGGAGAGCGCGTGCTGGATCTCGGCGAGGTTGGAGAAGGCCATGCCCTCGCCCTTCTCGTTCGGGATCTCGAGCGAGAGGTAGTACAGGCCCAAAACGATGTCCTGGGTCGGCACGATGATGGGCTTACCGTTGGCCGGGCTCAGGATGTTGTTGGTCGACATCATGAGCACGCGGGCTTCGAGCTGGGCCTCCAGCGAGAGCGGCACGTGGACCGCCATCTGGTCGCCGTCGAAGTCCGCGTTGAAGGCGGTGCAGACCAGCGGGTGCAGCTGGATCGCCTTGCCCTCGATCAGCACCGGCTCGAACGCCTGGATGCCCAGACGGTGCAGCGTCGGCGCCCGGTTGAGCATGACCGGATGCTCGCGGATCACCTGCTCCAGGATGTCCCAGACCTCGGGCCGCTCCTTCTCGACCATGCGCTTGGCGGCCTTGATCGTCTGCGCCATGCCGAACAGCTCGAGCTTCGCGTAGACGAACGGCTTGAACAGCTCGAGCGCCATCTTCTTCGGCAGGCCGCACTGGTGGAGCTTCAGCTCCGGGCCCACCACGATCACCGATCGGCCGGAATAGTCGACGCGCTTGCCGAGCAGGTTCTGGCGGAAGCGGCCCTGCTTGCCCTTCAGCATGTCCGAGAGCGACTTCAGCGGGCGCTTGTTAGCGCCCGTGATGACGCGGCCGCGGCGGCCGTTGTCGAACAGCGCGTCGACGGCCTCCTGCAGCATGCGCTTCTCGTTGCGCACGATGATGTCCGGCGCCCGCAGCTCGATCAGCCGCTTGAGGCGGTTGTTCCGGTTGATCACGCGGCGGTACAGGTCGTTCAGGTCCGAGGTCGCGAACCGGCCTCCGTCGAGCGGGACGAGCGGACGCAGTTCCGGCGGGATCACCGGAACGACCTCCATGACCATCCACTCGGGCTTGTTGCCCGATTCGAGGAACACCTCGACCATCTTCAGGCGCTTGACGAGCTTCTTGCGCTTTGCTTCGGAGCTAGTCTCGGCCAAGTCAGCACGCAGCTGGTCGCGCGCTTCCGGCAGGTCGATGCGCTTGAGCATGTCGCGCACGGCCTCGGCACCGATGCCGACCGTGAACGAGTCCTCGCCGAATTCGTCGCGATGACGCAGCACCTGGTCCTCGCTGAGCAGCTCATGCAGCTTCAGCGGGGTCAGGCCCGGCTCGACCACGACGAACTGTTCGAAGTAGAGGACGCGCTCCAGCTCCCGCAGCGACATGTCGAGCAGGATGCCGATCCGTGACGGGACCGACTTCAGGAACCAGATATGCGCGACCGGGGCCGCCAGCTCGATATGGCCCATGCGCTCGCGCCGGACCTTCGACTGGATGACCTCGACGCCGCACTTCTCGCAGACGATGCCTTTGTACTTCATGCGCTTGTACTTGCCGCACAAGCACTCGTAATCCTTGATCGGCCCAAAGATCTTCGCGCAGAACAGGCCATCACGCTCCGGCTTGAAGGTCCGGTAGTTGATGGTTTCCGGCTTGCGCACCTCGCCGTAGGACCATTCCCGAATCTGGTCGGGGCTGGCGATGGAGATCCGAATCTCGTCGAACTTCTGGCCAGCCGCCGGCTGACCAAAGAGATACATGAGATCGTTCATCTGGACCGTCTCTCGCTCATCCGCATAGGGAAATGAAAAACATGGACAGGCGGGATGTCCCGCCTGTCCATGGCCGCTGCTCAGTCTTCGTTGGTCGACTGCAGCTGGACGTTCAGCGCCAGGGCCTGCAGCTCCTTGACGAGCACGTTGAAGCTTTCCGGAATACCGGCCTCGAACGTGTCCTCGCCCCGGACGATGGCCTCGTAGATCTTCGTACGGCCGGACACGTCGTCGGACTTCACCGTCAACATCTCCTGCAGGGTGTACGAAGCGCCATAGGCCTGCAGCGCCCAGCACTCCATCTCGCCGAAGCGCTGTCCGCCGAACTGCGCCTTGCCGCCCAGCGGCTGCTGGGTGACGAGCGAGTACGGACCGACCGACCGGGCGTGGATCTTGTCATCCACGAGATGGCCCAGCTTCAGCATGTAGATGTAGCCGACCGTCACCTGTCGGTCGAAGGGCTCGCCGGTCCGACCATCATATAGCTGGGATTGCCCGGAAGCATGGCAACCGGCGTCCTCCAGCATCTTGACGATATCGGCCTCGTGCGCCCCGTCGAACACCGGCGTCGCAATCGGCACACCCTCGCGCAGGTTCTCGCCGAGCTCGCGCAGTTCCTCGTCCGAATACTGCCCGAGTTCCTCGGTCGTTGCCTGCCCGTAGACTCCGCCCAACCGCTCCACGAGGCGGTCGCGGCCGTGCTCCTCGTTGTAGCGGTCGACCAGTTCACCGATCTGCCGGCCCAGGTTGGCGCAAGCCCAGCCCAGATGGGTCTCCAGGATCTGGCCTACGTTCATGCGCGACGGCACGCCCAGCGGGTTCAGCACGAGGTCGACGGGCGTGCCGTCTTCCAGGTGCGGCATGTCCTCGACCGGCGCAATCTTGGAGATCACGCCCTTGTTGCCGTGCCGGCCGGCCATCTTGTCGCCCGGCTGCAGCTTGCGCTTCACCGCCACGAACACCTTGACCATCTTCAAGACGCCCGGAGGCATCTCGTCGCCGCGCTGCAGCTTCTCGACCTTGCTCTCGAACCGATCGACCAGCGCCTTGGTGCCGTCGTCCAGCTGGCGCTTGAGCGCCTGGATCTCGGTCATCCGCTCGGCATCGTCGACGCCGAACTCCCACCACTGCCGCTTCGGACGGTCCAATGCTGCCGCATCGATCGCTACGTTGGTGCGCACGCCCTTGGGCGCCGCCGTAGCAATCTGGTCTTCGAGCAGCTCGCGCAGGCGGCTGTAGACGTTGCGCTCCAGGATGGCGCGCTCGTCGTCCCGGTCCTTTGCCAGGCGCTCGATTTCGGAACGCTCAATCGCGATCGCGCGCTCGTCCTTCTCCACGCCGCGGCGGTTGAAGACGCGCACCTCGACGACCGTGCCCTGCACGCCCGGCGGCACCTTCAAGGAGGTGTCACGGACGTCGTGGGCCTTCTCGCCGAAGATCGCGCGGAGCAGCTTCTCTTCCGGCGTCATCGGGGTCTCGCCCTTCGGCGTGACCTTGCCCACCAGGATGTCGGCCGCCTTCACCTCGGCACCGATATAGACGATGCCGGCTTCATCCAGGTTGCGCAGCGCTTCTTCCGACACGTTCGGAATGTCGCGGGTAATCGCTTCCGGCCCGAGCTTGGTGTCGCGGGCCATCACCTCGAACTCCTCGATATGGATCGAGGTGAAGATGTCGTCCCGGACGATCCGCTCGGAGATGAGGATCGAGTCTTCGAAGTTGTAGCCGTTCCAGGGCATGAACGCGACCAGCGCGTTGAAGCCCAGGGCCAACTCGCCCAGCTGCGTCGACGGACCGTCGGCCACGATGTCCTGCGCGCGCACGACGTCGCCCACCTTCACCAGCGGACGCTGGTTGATGCAGGTGTTCTGGTTCGAGCGCTGGAACTTCTTGAGCCGGTAGATGTCGACCACGCCCTCGCCGCGCGCGTTCTCGTCGGTCACCCGGATGACGATTCGCGAGCCGTCAACCTGGTCCACCACGCCGCCGCGCCTGGCCACGATGGCAGCCCCGGAGTCACGTGCCGCGATCTCCTCCATGCCGGTACCGACATAGGGAGCCGCCGCACGCACCAGCGGCACGGCCTGGCGCTGCATGTTCGAGCCCATCAGCGCGCGGTTCGCATCGTCGTTCTCCAGGAACGGGATGAGCGCCGCGGCCACCGACACGAGCTGCTTGGGCGACACGTCGATCATCTCGACGTTCTCGGGCTTGACCAGCACGAACTCGCCGTTCTGCCGGCAGGCGATGAACTCGCCGGCCAGCGTTCCGTCCTCGTTCAGCTTCGAATTCGCCTGCGCGATCGTGTAGCGTCCCTCTTCCATGGCGGAGAGGTAGATCACGTCGCCGACGATCCGGGCACCCTCAACCCGGCGGTACGGGCTCTCGATGAAGCCGTACTTGTTGATACGGGCGTAGGTCGCGAGGCTGTTGATCAGGCCGATGTTCGGGCCTTCCGGCGTTTCGATCGGGCAGATCCGGCCATAATGGGTCGGATGCACGTCGCGCACCTCGAAGCCGGCACGCTCGCGGGTGAGACCACCCGGCCCGAGCGCCGAGAGACGACGCTTGTGCGTGATCTCGGAAAGCGGGTTGGTCTGGTCCATGAACTGCGAGAGCTGCGAGGAGCCGAAGAACTCGCGCACCGCGGCCGCGACCGGCTTGGCGTTGATCAGGTCGTGCGGCATCGCCGCGTCGATCTCGACCGACGACATGCGCTCGCGCACGGCGCGCTCCATGCGGAGCAGGCCGATGCGGAACTGGTTCTCCATGAGCTCGCCGACCGACCGGACCCGGCGATTGCCGAGATGGTCGATGTCGTCGATCTCGCCCCGGCCGTCCTTGATCTCGATCAGCATCTTGACCACGGCCAGGATGTCTTCCTGGCGGAGCACGCGGAGCGTGTCCTCAGTCTCCATGCCGAGACGCATGTTCATCTTCACGCGGCCAACCGCGGAAAGATCATAGCGCTCGTTGTCGAAGAACAGGCTGTTGAAGAGAGCCTCGGCCGTGTCCAGCGTCGGCGGCTCGCCCGGGCGCAGCACCCGGTAGATCTCGAGCAGCGCGTCGTCGCGGTTCTGCGAGCGGTCCAGCGCCAGCGTGTTGCGCAGGTACGGGCCGATCGTCATGTGGTCGATGTCGAGGATCGGGAGCTCCTCGATCCCCGCATTGATCAGCTTCTCGATCGACACGCCGGTGAGCTCGTCACCGGCCTCGACGAAGACCAGGCCGTTGCTCTCGTCGATGACGTCGCGCGCCACGAACTTGCCGATCAGGTCCTCGGCCGAGACGAACACCTCGGTCAGGCCCTGCTCGGCCAGCTTGCGGATCAGGCGCGGGGTCAGCTTGGTGCCGGCCTCGGCGACCGTCTCGCCGGTGGAGGCATCCACCAGGTCGGTCGTGAGCTTCTGGCCCGTCATGCGCTGGCCGTTGAACGCCGTGCGCCAGCCCTTACCGGAGCGGAAGTACGGCAATTCGTTGTAGAAGTGCGCCAGGATCTGCTCCTGGTCCAGGCCCAGGGCCAGCAGCAGCGCCGTCACCGGCAGCTTGCGGCGGCGGTCGATGCGGACGTGCACCAGGTCCTTGCTGTCGAACTCGAAGTCCAGCCAGGAGCCGCGGTACGGGATCACCCGCGCCGAGTAGAGGTACTTGCCGGAGCTGTGCGTCTTGCCGCGGTCGTGGTCGAAGAACACGCCCGGGCTGCGATGCATCTGCGAGACGATCACGCGCTCGGTGCCGTTGACCACGAACGTGCCGTTCTCGGTCATGAGCGGCATGTCGCCCATGTAGACGTCCTGCTCCTTGATGTCCCGGACGGAACGGGAGCCGGTCTCCTCGTCCACGTCCCAGACGATCAGGCGCAGCGTGACACGCAGCGGTGCGGCATAGGTCATGCCCCGCTGGTGGCACTCGTCCACGTCGTACTTGGGCTCTTCCAGCTCGTACTTGACGAAGTCCAGCGCAGCCCGATCGGCGAAGTCCTTGATCGGGAACACCGACCGGAACACTTCCTCCAGTCCATGCAGGACCCGGTCCGCGTGCCGCGTGTCGCGCTGCAAGAACGCCTCGTAGGACTGACGCTGAACCTCGATGAGGTTCGGCATCACGGCGATCTCGGGAATGCGACCGAAGCTCTTGCGGATCCGTCTGCGAGCGGTGAACGTCTGGGGCATGACGGGCCTTCGCTGATCGAAACTGGAAACGGGCCGGAAGGCGCGGAGCCTTCCAGCATATAAGAGATCAACCGGGAATTGCCACCCGCGTGGCGATGCCGGCAGCGCCGAAAGCCGTCGGTGCGCGCACCGACGGCTTCAGGACAAAAAGACGAGTCGCGGCGCGACTGGAGATTACTTGATCTCCACGGTGGCGCCGGCACCCTCGAGCTGAGCCTTGATCTTGGCGGCCTCGTCCTTCGACACGGCCTCCTTGACGGCCTTGGGAGCCGCTTCGACCAGGTCCTTGGCTTCCTTCAGGCCAAGGCTCGTGATCGCGCGCACTTCCTTGATCACGTTGATCTTCTGAGCACCGGCGCTGGCCAGGATCACGTCGAACTCGGTCTGCTCCTCGACCGGAGCGGCCGGCGCGGCGGCACCACCGCCAGCGGCGACGGCGGCGACCGGCGCCGCGGCCGAGACGCCCCACTTCTCCTCGAGGAGCTTCGCCAGTTCGGCAGCCTCGAGAACGGTCAGGCTCGACAGGTCCTCGACGATCTGATGCAGGTTCGCCATAACGACTTCTACTCCACTACCTTCACGCGCGGTCCACTCGGACCACAATGTTCACCGCAGGTCCGCCTGGACCCCAAAATGCCTCGAGCGGATCAGCCCTGATCGCTCTTTGCCCGAAGCAGACGGGCGAGCTGTCCGCCCGGCGCCTGCAACACACCCACGAGACGCGAGGCCGGGGTATTGATGATCGCGATGAGCTTCGCCCGGAGATCGTCCAGCGACGGCAGCTCGGCCAGCGCTCTCACCTGGTCGGCCGAAAGGATCGACCCGGAAAGACCACCGCCAACGATCTGAAGCTTGTCGTTCTTCTTGGCATAGTCGACCGCCACCTTGGCGGCCGCCACCGGATCGCGCGAGTACGCGACCGCGGTCGGTCCCTTGAAGAGCGGCACGAGACCAGCAAAGCCGGTGTCCGCCAATGCGAGGGCGGTCAACCGGTTCTTGGTCACCTTGAACGAGCAACCCTGCTGCCGCATCTGCGACCGCAACGTCGACATCTCGGGAACGGTCATGCCACGATACTGCGTGACGACCACCACTCCCGTTTCCTTGAACACAGCGTTCAGGTCTGTGATGACCTGCGCTTTCTCAGCTCGAAGCACCAGAGCCTCCGATGCACTTGGTCCGGACGACCCGAAGTCGATCCCGACCGGGCTCCTAGTCTCAATGGCGTGACGCAATCGGCACGCCGAACGGCACCGTCATCCTGACGACGGCGCTGACGAGCCGGACGGTGCGTCTTGCGAGACGCAGCAACTTAATCAGCTGCGGCGTGAATGCAAGAGGTTCCGTAGGCTCGTGCAGCGATTATCCGAGGATGCCGCCCACCTCGAGCTTCACCCCCGGCCCCTGCGTGGAGCTGAGGTGAGCGCGCTTGAGGTAGGTTCCCTTGGCCCCGCTCGGCCGCGCCTTCGTCACCGCGTCGACGATCGCCTTCACGTTGTCGACCAGCTTGTCCTCGTCGAAGGAGGCCTTGCCCACGCCCGCGTGAATGATGCCGGCCTTCTCGACGCGGAACTGCACCTGGCCGCCCTTGGCGTCACGCACGGCCTGGGTGACGTTCGGTGTGACCGTGCCGAGCTTCGGATTCGGCATCAGCCCACGGGGACCGAGCACGCGGCCCAGCCGCCCGACCACGCCCATCATGTCGGGGGTGGCGATGCAGCGGTCGAAGTCGATCTGGCCGCCCTGGATCGCTTCCGCGAGATCCTCGGCACCCACGATGTCGGCGCCGGCAGCACGGGCCTCCTCGGCCTTGTCGCCCTTGGCGAATACTGCGACCCGCAGCGTCTTGCCCGTGCCGTGCGGCAGGTTGACCGTGCCGCGGACCATCTGGTCGGCATGGCGCGGATCGACGCCCAGGTTCATCGACAGCTCGATCGTCTCGTCGAACTTCGCCGTGGCGTTGCCCTTCACGAGGCTGACCGCCTCGGGAAGGTCGTAGAGCTTGGCGCGGTCGACGCTGCCCGCGGCCTTGGTTAGCCGCTTACCCTTCGCCATGATCGTTACTCCGTCACGCCCAGGCCCATGGACCGCGCCGACCCGACGATCATCTTCGTCGCTGCGTCGAGGTCGTGGGCGTTCAGGTCCTTCATCTTCTTCTCGGCGATCTCACGGCACTGGGCCATGGAGACCTGGCCGGCATTCGCGCCGCGGCCGGGAGTCTTGCTCGCCGACTTGAGGTTCGCTGCCTGCTTGAGGAAGAACGAGACCGGGGGGGTCTTGATCACGAAGGTGAAGGTGCGATCGCCGAACGCGGTGATGATCACCGGCAGCGGCGTGCCGACCTCGACATTCTGCGTCTCTGCATTGAACTTCTTGCAGAAGTCCATGATGTTCAGGCCGCGCTGACCCAGGGCCGGGCCGATCGGCGGGCTCGGGTTGGCCTTGCCTGCGGGTACCTGCAGCTTGATGTACCCGGTGATCTTCTTTGCCAAACAATCACTCCTTCATCAGAGCTTAGCGGTTCGACGCCCCGGCTTTCCAGGGCTCCCGCGCCTTCCGGTCAGACCTTCTCGACCTGACCGAATTCCAGATCGACCGGGGTGGCCCGGCCGAAGATCGAGACGGAGACCTTGAGGCGCTGCTTCGCCTCGTCGACCTCCTCGACCGTTCCGTTGAACGAGGCGAACGGTCCGTCCGCCACGCGAATCTGTTCACCGATCACGAAAGCCACGGTGGACTTCGGATGCTCGGTGCCCTCCTGGATCTGCTGGTGGATCCGAAGCGCCTCGGCTTCCGGGATCGACTGCGGCTTGCCGCTGCCCCCAAGGAAGCCGGTCACCTTCGGAATGTTCCGGACCAGCGACCATGTCTCGTCGTTGAGGTCCATCTTCACGAGCACGTAGCCCGGGAAGAACTTGCGCTCGGACGGCACCTTCTTGCCGCGCTTGACCTCGACGATCTCCTCCATCGGCACGAGGATCTCTTCGAAGGCCTCGCTGAGCCCCTTCTGAGCGCTCTGCTCCTGGATCGCCTCGCGGACCTTCTTCTCGAAGCCCGAGTAGACGTGGATGATGTACCACTTCTTCGACATCAGACCCCCAGGCCGAGGATCAGACGGATCGCGTACGAAATGATCTGATCGACGAGGAAGAAGAAGATCGCGGCGACGGCCGACATCGCGAGCACGCTCGCGGTCGTGTAGAGCGTCTCCTTGCGCGACGGCCAGGTGACCCTGGCCATCTCCTGGCGCACTTCCCGGAGGAACTGCGCGGGCGAAACTCTCACCATCCGTGCTCGGATCCCGTTGGGTTGATCAGGTGCTGGCAGGAGCGGAGGGGCTCGAACCCCCAACCCCCGGTTTTGGAGACCGGTGCTCTACCAATTGAGCTACGCTCCTGCACCACCTATCGCCACGGTCGAGACCGCAACGAAGGGTACGCTTGCCGTCACCAGCCTGCGTGGCGGCTGTCTCTAGCGAGAACCGGCCCGGGCTGCAAGCGGCAGCGTACGAACGGCAGCGACATCGTGACGACGATGCCGCTGCCGGAGAAAGTTTACTGGATCACGTTGGCGACGACGCCGGCACCGACGGTACGGCCGCCTTCGCGGATGGCAAAGCGCAGGCCCTGCTCCATGGCGATGGGGGCGATCAGCGTCACCACCATCGTCAC
>NZ_DATAGQ010000192.1:0-69700 GCF_036263595.1 Geminicoccus sp.
GATCGGCCGCCCACCGATCAGCGCCCTTACCTGCCGGATCTTCTCGGCAGCGTAAGGGATGAATTTCTGTCCCCCGAAGCCCGGGTTAACGCTCAGGATAAGGATCAAGTCGATCTGGTCGAGCACCAATTCGAGCGAGCCTACAGGCGTGGCCGGGTTGAGCGCGACACCGGCGCCCTTGCCCAGGGCACGGATGGCGGCCAACGAGCGATCCAGGTGTGGGCCTGCCTCCGCATGCACCGTGATACGATCGGCCCCAGCTGCCGCTACCGGCGCCAACCACTGATCCACCGGCGCACACATCAGGTGCGCGTCGAACAGGAGCCTGGAGTGCTTGCGCAGCGACGCGATGACGTCGGCCCCGAAGCTGAGATTCGGCACGAAGTGGCCATCCATCACGTCCAGGTGCAGCCAGTCGGCACCGGCTGCCTCGACGGCCTGCACTTCCTCGCCCAGCCGAGCATAGTCGGCTGCCAGGATCGACGGCGCGATCAGAACCCCATCGTTCATGTGGAACGCACCTCGTAGCCTTCGGCCTCGATGGCGGCCACGACGGCGGCACGATCCTCGATCCCTTCGACGTCGACCGCTCCGTCCTGCAGGGACACCTTTACCACCGCATCTTCCTTCAACCTTACGATCGCAGCGGTAATCGCGCGAACGCAATGCGCGCAGCTCATTCCTTCGACGACCAGACGCATGACCTGTTCCATCTGCAGATGCCTGCCTTGTTATCTGGGCCTTCCAGTCCGAGGAAGGTCAAGGGCTACGAAATCATCCTTTGGCTCTTGACCTTCCTGTTGCTGGAAGGGCCACCTGGAAGATCGAGCTTCCCGGGAGCGCCCTCATGGCGACTACGCTAGAACGCATTGATCATCAGAAAGCCGCCATCGATCTCGCGATCGACGGCATGACCTGTGCCTCCTGCGTGCGGCGGATCGAACGCGTGCTTTCGGCCGTGCCGGGCGTAACGATGGCGACGGTCGATCTCGCGAACGAGAAGGCCCACGTGACAACAGAAGGCACGGCGCCGTCCGCGCTGGTCGCCGCGGTTGCCAGATCCGGGTATCGGGCCTCCATCCTGGAAGACGACCCGACCGGTTCTGCCGAAGCCATGCTCGACCGGCAGCGACGCGAGCAGAGCCGGCGGGAAGGCTGGTTCGCAGTCATCGCGATCGCGCTGAGCCTGCCGCTCGTGCTGCCGATGCTGGCGATGCCATTCGGAATCGACATCGGCTTGCCGCCCTGGCTGCAATTCGTGCTGGCGGCACCGGTCCAGTTCGTGCTCGGCGCCCGGTTCTACCGGGCAGGCTTCGCAGCCGTGCGGGTTGGCAGCCCGAACATGGACCTGCTCGTGTCCCTCGGCACCAGTGCCGCCTTCGGGCTCAGCCTCTGGAACTGGCTGGGCGCGGGACATGGCAGCCACGGCCTCTACTTCGAAGCTGCTGCCCTGGTGATCGCGCTCGTCCTGCTCGGCAAGTGGATGGAAGGGCGGGCCAAGTGCATGACTGGTGCCGCCTTGCGTGGGCTGGCGGCATTGCGGCCAACGACGGCCCGGGTGCTGGTGAACGACACCGAGATTGACCTGCCAATCAGCGCCGTCTCGGCAGGCGACTGTATAGCGGTACGTCCAGGTGAACGCGTCGCCGTGGACGGCTTGATCGCCGAAGGCGCCAGTCATCTCGACAAGTCCATGGTCACGGGCGAGAGCCTGCCGGTGGCGCGAAGCGCTGGCCAGAAGGTCATAGGCGGCACAATCAATCTCGACGGCCCGCTGATCGTGGAGGCCATCGCGGTGGGCGGCGACACCATGCTGTCCCGCATCATCCGCATGGTGGAAACCGCGCAGGCGAAGAAGGCCCAGGTCCAACTCCTGGTGGACAGAATATCCGCCTGGTTCGTACCGGTCATCCTGCTGATCGCGCTGACCACGGCAGCGGGCTGGTGGATCATCGCCGGCGACCTCGAGACGGCGATCCTGAACGCGGTCACGGTGATGGTGATCGCCTGCCCCTGCGCACTGGGCCTTGCCACGCCGATGGCCGTGGTCGCGGCAACCGGCGCCGGCGCACGATCCGGAATCCTGATCCGTGATCCTGCCGCGCTGGAAACCGCACAGTCGGTCGACCTGGTCGCCTTCGACAAGACGGGCACCCTGACCGTGGGCAAGCCCGAACTGACGGCGCTCGTCCCTGCGGATGGGCAGGCAGAGGACGCCCTCCTCGCCATCCTGGCCGGGCTTCAGAGCGGCAGCGAGCATCCGCTTGCTGCCGCCGTTCGAGAAGCGGCTGCTGCGCACGGCATCGAGCCGAGGCCGGCAACTGACCTTCTTACCCTTCCCGGCAAGGGTCTCGGTGGCCGAGTGGACGGGCGGCGGCTGGCCGTGCTCTCCGGGCGTGCCATGCAGGAAATGGCCACGGCCGATCCACGTCTCATCTCGGCTGCACAGGACGAGGCCAGCAGAGGTCGAACCGTTTCCTGGTTGGTCGACCTCGATCAGCCTGCTGCCTTGGGGTTGGTCTCCTGCGGTGACCAGCCTAGGCCCGAGGCGAAGGAGGCCGTTGCCACCCTGCGCCGCCATGGTGTGCGTGTTGCGATGCTGACGGGGGACAATGCCGGCGCTGCCGGAGCAATCGCCAACCAACTGGGTATCGCCGAGGTTCATGCCGAGCTGCTGCCCGAGGACAAAGTTTCCCTGGTTCATGCAGCCCATGCTTCGGGCGCCAGGGTGGCGATGGTGGGTGACGGCATCAACGATGCACCGGCCCTGGCGGCCGCCGACCTTGGCATCGCCGTCGGTTCCGGCACCGACATTGCCATGGCAAGCGCCGGGGTCACCCTGGTGCGCCCGGACCCCAGGCTCGTCGCGGCGGCCCTGGACCTCGCGGGGCGGGCCCGATCGACGATCATCCAAGGCCTCGTGTTCGCCTTCGCCTACAACATATTGCTGATCCCAGTAGCTGCGGCCGGTCTGCTCACGCCTGTCTTCGCGGGCGCAGCCATGGCATTGTCATCCGTGAGCGTGGTAGCCAATGCTTGGCGACTCGGGCGTTGGCGTGCGAATTGCTGAGGCTCGGTGGAGGGACCTGGGTCCGTCGGCCGGATATTGACGGAGAGCCACCACTCCGTCACGTCCATCGACCTACCCGGATCCGTTAGGGGAAAGCGACGAACGTGACGGCTCAGATCATTCCGGTCCAGAATTTCGACATCGTCGTGTTCGGCGGCACTGGCGATCTAGCATTACGCAAGTTGCTGCCCGGCCTCTACCAAAGGTTCAGAGACCGCCAGATGCCGGAAGCGGCACGCGTGTGTGCGGTGTCCCGGCGAGAGGTCAGCAGCGACGATTATCGCTCCTCCGTCAGGCAGGCGCTTACCGAGCACGTGAACGCCGACGATCTCGTGCCGGATGAGGTCGAGAAGTTCCTGCGCCTGCTGACCTACGTTTCCTTGGACGCCAACGGCTCCAAGGGCTGGCCGGATCTATCGGAGTGGCTGGCGTCGGGTGTCGACAAGATCCGTGTCTTCTATCTGGCGACAGCGCCTGAACTGTTCGGTCCCGTCTGCGCCAGGATCGGCAGCGAAGGCTTGGTGACGGAGCAGACCAGGGTCGTCATCGAGAAGCCTATCGGCAAGGATCTGGCGTCGGCCCGCGCGGTGAATGATGCGGTGGGTGCGGTCTTCGCGGAGAGGCAGATCTTCCGTATCGATCACTATCTCGGCAAGGAGACGGTGCAGAACCTGATGGCGCTACGCTTCGCCAACGCGCTGTTCGAGCCGATCTGGAACCGTGCGGCCATCGATCACGTCCAGATCACCGTGTCCGAGACCGTAGGCGTGGGCAACCGTGCCGACTATTACGATCATAGCGGTGCGCTGCGCGACATGGTGCAGAACCATATGCTGCAGCTCCTCTGTCTCGTGGCGATGGAGCCGCCTTCCGCCATGGACGCGAATTCCGTGCGCGACGAAAAGCTGAAGGTGCTGAGCGCGCTCAAACCCATTCGCCCGGGTCGGGTCGAGCAGGCGACCGTACGTGGCCAATACGCGGCCGGTGCGATCGGTGGCAAGGCAGTCCCCGGCTATCTCGAAGAGCTCGGCCGCGACAGCAGCACCGAGACCTTCCTGGCGATCAAGGCCGAAATCGACACATGGCGCTGGTCCGGCGTGCCCTTCTACCTGCGCACCGGCAAGCGGCTCTCGCAGCGCGCGTCAGAGATCGTCGTCCAGATGCGGCCGATCCCACATTCGATCTTCCCCAGAGATGCCGGTGAGGTGCGTCCCAATCGTCTCGTCATCCGCCTGCAGCCGGACGAGGGCGTGCGGCTCTACCTGATGAGCAAGGACCCAGGCCCAGGCGGCATGCGGCTCAAGACGACGCCCTTGAACCTGTCGTTCGGGGAGACGTTCAAGGTTCGTTACCCGGATGCCTATGAAAGACTGCTGATGGACGTCGTGAGGGGCAACCAGACGCTGTTCATGCGCAAGGACGAAGTCGAGGCCGCCTGGACATGGTGCGAGCCGATCCTGGCCGGATGGCAGGAGTCGGACGAAGGTCCGGAGGCCTACGGTGCGGGATCCTGGGGTCCCACCGGCGGTATCGCATTGATGGTGCGCGATGGGCGGCGTTGGGTGGAGCCCGGTACGTGACGGCGAAGCGGATCGAGCACCCGGACCCCGAGGCGCTGCGCCAGTCTGTCGTCAAGGTGATCGTCGACGGCATCCAGGCGGGATTGTCGGAACGAGGGGCGGCTGTCTTTGCCGTCTCCGGCGGCAAGAGCCCTGTCCCGCTGTTCGAAGCACTCGCCACCATGCCGCTGCCATGGGAGCGGGTGACGGTGACGCTGGTCGACGAGCGGTTTTTGCCGACCGACCATCCGGACAGCAACGAGGCGCTGGTTCGCCGGCATCTCCTGCAGGGAGCCGCGGCCGCAGCCACCTTCGTGGGCCTGCGCAACAGTGGCGGCGGCTCGGCCGGTGCGGCCTCGCTCGAAGCGGCCGCGACGGCTGCCGATCGAACGCTTGCCACGCTACCGCAACCCTTCGACGTCATGATCCTCGGCATGGGCGAGGATGGGCATACCGCGTCGTGGTTCCCGGATGGTGATCGCCTGGCCGTCGCCCTGGATCTCGGCACCAAGCAACTGGTCATCCCGATGATCGCCGAGAACGCGCCGGCGACACCCGAGCGGCTCACCCTCACCCTGAAGGTCGTGGCCGCGGCACGCACGGTACTGTTGCCGCTCGAAGGTGCCGGCAAGCTCGCGACCCTGGAGCGCGCCCTGCAACCGGGGCCGATCGAACAGATGCCGATCCGTGCTGCCATCACCCATGCCAACCTCCAGATCCACACTGCTCGTTGAACCAGGAGTCTTGTGCATGGCCGTGACCCTCCACCCGACCGTCGAGGCCGTCACCGAGAAGATCCGCAGGCGTTCCGCTTCCGTCCGTTCGCACTACCTCGATCAGATCAAGCGCATGGGCGAGCGGACTCCCCGGCGCCACAAGCTCGGCTGTGCCAACATCGCCCATGCCATCGCCGCCTGCGGGCCGGGTGACAAGGGCAGCCTGGAGGGGGAGGGTGCGCTTTCGATCGGCATCGTCACCTCCTACAACGACATGCTGAGCGCACATCAGCCCTTCGAGACCTACCCGCAGATCATCAAGGACGCCGTGCGCGAGGCGGGCGGCGTGGCGCAGGTGGCTGGCGGCGTGCCGGCCATGTGCGACGGCGTCACCCAGGGCTTCGCAGGCATGGAGCTGTCCCTGTTCTCGCGCGATACAATCGCGCTGGGCACGGCGGTAGCCCTGTCGCACGACACGTTCGATGGAGCCTTGGCGCTCGGCGTCTGCGACAAGATCGTGCCGGGCCTGTTGATGGGCGCCTTGGCGTTCGGACACCTGCCGATGATCTTCGTGCCGGCTGGGCCGATGACGACCGGTGCCTCGAACGACGAGAAGTCGCGGGTGCGGCAACTCTACGCGGAGGGCAAGATCGGTCGGAAGGAACTGCTCGCCTCGGAGACGGCCTCCTATCATGGGCCCGGCACCTGCACCTTCTATGGCACCGCCAACTCGAACCAGATGATGATGGAGATGATGGGGCTGCACATGCCGGGTGCTGCCTTCGTCAACCCGGGCACGCCCCTGCGCGACGCGCTGACTCGCGCTGCGGCCAAGCGGGTCACCGAGATCACGGCGCTCGGCAACGACTGGACGCCAATTGGCGAGGTCGTCGACGAGAAGGCGATCGTCAACGGTGTGGTCGGCCTGCATGCCACCGGCGGCTCCACCAACCACACGATCCATCTTGTCGCGATCGCCCGCGCCGCCGGCATCGACCTCACCTGGGAGGACATGGCCGAGCTCTCGGAAGTGACGCCGCTGCTGGCGCGCGTCTATCCGAACGGCATGTCCGACGTGAACCAGTTCCATGCGGCAGGCGGGATGTCGCTGCTCGTCCAGGAGCTGCTGGAGGCCGGGCTGCTGCATGGCGACGTGAAGACGGTTGCAGGAGACGGCGGTCTCGCCCGCTATGCGGAAGAGCCGAAGCTGGTGGACGGCGAGCTCGTCTGGGGCAGCGGTACGCCGCAGTCGCTCGACCGCAACATCATCCGCACCGTGGACCAGCCGTTCGACGCGAAAGGCGGGTTGGTCCTGCTGAGAGGCAACCTCGGCCGTGCGGTCATCAAGGTTTCGGCGGTCAAGCCTGAGCGACGCGTGGTGGAGGCACCGGCGCGGGTGTTCCACGACCAGTCGGAAGTACAGGCCGCCTTCAAGGATGGCGAACTGGATCGCGACGTCGTCTGCGTGCTCCGCTTCCAGGGACCGAAGGCGAACGGCATGCCGGAGCTGCACAAGCTCACGCCGACCCTTGGCATCCTGCAGGACCGCGGCTTCAAGGTGGCGCTCGTCACGGATGGGCGGATGTCGGGGGCGTCGGGCAAGATCCCGGCTGCCATCCACCTTACGCCTGAAGCGACCGATGGCGGGCCGATCGCCAGGATCCAGGATGGTGACATGGTCCGGCTGGATGCCGTGGCCGGTACCTTGGATGTGTTGGTCGATGCTGCCGAATTCACAGCACGAGAGACTGCCATTGCCGATCTCTCGCATTATCATCACGGCATCGGGCGCGAACTGTTCGCACCGTTCCGAGCCGCGGTGGGTCCGGCGGACAAGGGAGCGGTCGTCGTGGGTGGACCCTTCGGGATAGCGGCTTGAACGATCTGCTTCTGGTGGGCGACGTCGGCGGCACCAACGCGCGCTTCGCCCTCGTCGAATCGCCGGCAACCACGCCGACCCGGGTCGAGATCCTGAAGAACGACGAGTTCCCCAGCTTGGCGGCGGCGATCCGGACCTACCTGGAGGACCAGGGCGCAGCCCGGCCGACCAGGGCTGCGATCGACATCGCAGGGCCGGTCACCGGGGACCATGTGAAACTGACCAACCGCGGCTGGGACTTCTCGATCGAGGAGGTCCGCCAGGAGCTGGGCCTGGCGGAGCTGATCATCCTGAACGACTTCGAGGCGCTGGCGCTGGCCTGCCCGTTCCTGCCCGAGGATGCGAGCGAGCCCGTGGGCGTGCCGGGCATGCCGGTGCCAGGCAAGCCGATGGCCGTGCTGGGCCCGGGCACCGGGCTGGGCGTCGCCGGCGTCGTGCCGGGTCGGGGACGGTGGATCCCCGTTCCCGGCGAGGGTGGTCATGTCGAGATCAGCACGGCGATCCCGCGCCTGCGCCCCGCGCTGGAGGTGGCGTACCAGGGCCGCGCCAGGGTGTCGGCGGAGCACTGGATGTGCGGGCCTGGTCTGGTGCGGATGGGTGCCGATCTGGCAGAGGCGGAGGGGCGAGCCATGCCCTGGACCAGTCCGCCGGAGATCGAGGTGGCCGCGCATGGCGGCGACGCCTTCGCATGCGAACTGATCGGCTTGTTCCTGGACCAGCTTGCCAGCTTGGCTGGCGACGTCGCCCTCACCTTCGGTGCGCGGGGCGGTGTCTATCTGGGTGGCGGGGTGCTGGATCACCTGTCCGAGTTCCTGGATGCGGACCGCTTCGCGACACGGTTTCGTGACAAGGGGCGGCTGTCGTCCTTCCTTGAGGGAGTGCCGCTGCGCCGGATCACGGCACCCACGCCCGCCCTGTTCGGCTGTACCGCGAAACTCCTGCACGGGTGATGCACCATGCTGCCTGACCAACGCCGCGAGACCCTGCTCTCCATCCTGCGGATGGGCCCGGTCGTGCCGGTCCTGATCGTCGACCAGGTCGAGACCGCCGTTCCGCTGGCGAGAGCCCTGGTCACTGGTGGGGTGCGGGTGCTGGAGGTGACGCTGCGCACCCAGGCCGCCCTGGATGTGATCCGGGCGATCGCGAGCCAGGTCGAGGGGGCGGTGGTCGGCGTCGGCACGGTGCGCACGCCGGAACAATTGGCCGCCGCTGCCGAGGCGGGGGCACAGTTCGCGGTCTCGCCCGGAGCGACCCGGGCGCTGGTCGAGGCGGCAACCGCATCGCCGGTGCCGTGGCTGCCGGGAACGGCCACGCCGTCCGAGGCCATGCAGCTAGCCGAGAGCGGCTTTTCCGTCCTGAAGCTGTTCCCGGCCGAGGCCGTGGGCGGGGCCAAGCTGATCGCGTCGCTGGCCTCGCCCCTGCCCGACCTCGTGTTCTGCCCGACCGGCGGCATCGATCGCGCGAAGGCACAGGACTACCTGAAGCTGAAGAACGTCGTGTGCGTCGGCGGCAGCTGGATCGCGCCCGCGGATCTGGTCGCGGCGGGCGACTGGACGCGGATCGAGGAGCTCGCGCGGGATGCGTCGCAGCTGCGCTGAGGTGCCCGCCGCCCGATCCGGTTGCGGCCATCCTGTCGTGGCACGGTGACGAAGCCGTCATGATCGCCATCTAACCCCTCCCCTCGTCGCCACGCCTGCGTGCGGCGACGGCATATGGGAGAAGAGACGCATGACCGTGATGGGCAAGCTGCACGGGCTGGCGATGGCCGGCGTCGTGGCGCTCACCGCTGGCGCTGCCCAGGCAGAGCCGGTGAAGTTCGAGTTCTGGTACGGGCTGACGGGCGACCTCAGCGAGCGCATCCAGGACATGTGCCGGACCTTCAACGAAGGTCAGGATAAGTACGAGGCGGTCTGCGTCAGCCAGGGCACGTATGACGCGGCGATCCAGAATGCGATCGCGGCGTTCCGTGCCAAGAAGCACCCGACGGTCCTGCAGGTGTTCGATGCCGGCACCGCCGACCTGATGCTGTCCGGGGCGTTCGTACCGGCCCCGGAGCTGATGGAAAAGGCCGGCTATGACGTGAACTGGGACGACTACTTCAAGGGCATCGCCAACTACTACGCGACGTCCGGTGGCGAGCTCTACTCGTTCCCCTTCAACAGCTCGACGGCCGTGCTCTACTGGAACAAGGACGCATTCGCCAAGATCGGCAAGACCGAGGCGCCCGAGACCTACGAGGAGGTCGAGGAAGCCGCGCGGGCGCTGAAGGCGGCAGGCTACTCCTGTCCCTATGCCTACGACGTCGACCCCTGGCAGTTCATGGAGCAGTTCTCGGCTGTCCATAACCTGCCGATCGCCACGAAGAACAACGGCTATGACGGGCTTGATGCCGAGCTCGTGGTCAACACGACCAAGTTCGTGGACCATGTCGACTTCTTCAAGCGGATGACCGACGAGGGCCTGTTCCAGCTCAAGGAATATGGCCAGGCGCGACTGCAGTCCTTCATGAGCGGCGAGTGCATGATGATGCAGTCGTCGATCGCGGACCACGGCACGGTCGGCAAGACCATTCCCCAGGGCACCAACTGGGACGTGGCGATGGTGCCGGTCTGGGCCGGGACGGAGCGGAAGAATTCGCTCGTGGGCGGTGCCTCGCTCTGGGCGCTGGCCGGCAAGCCGCAGGAAGAATACGACGCGGCGGCGGCTTTCTTCTCGTTCATCGCCAAGCCCGAGCAGGCCGAATGGTGGTCGACGGTGACCGGCTACATCCCGGTGACCAATTCCGGCTTCGAGTACATGAAGTCCCAGGGCTTCTACGACAAGGCACCCTACAAGGGCCGCGAAACCGCCATCCAGTCGCTGACCTATACGCCGCCCGGCCCGAACAGCCGTGGCCTGCGCCTGGGCGGTTATGTCCAGATCCGCAAGGAGTTCCGCGACAGCCTGACCGCGATCATGGCCGGTGACGTTGGCGTGCAAGAGGGCGTGGACGCGGCGGTGGAGCGGGGCAACGCGATCCTGCGCCGGTTCGAGAAGACCTACCCGGGCAAGCAGTTCCCCTGAGTTCTCGGGTTCGTTCGTGCATTTGCATGCGCTGCTTCACCGCCCGGTCGGACCGGGGGGTGAACGGCCGGATCGGGGCCGGCTCGGGTTCGTTCGTGCAAAATGGATCATCGCCGCGGCGAGCCTCGCCTCCAGCCATCCATGCCAGGCAACGTGCTCGGGTTCGTTCGTGCAGATCGGGTCGTCCCATCGACTTGGTCTCCGGCGGCTCGGGCAGCCCGGGGTCAGTCTAGCGCAACTAGGCGTATGTTCCTAAGCCGGAGTTCCCAGCTCGATGGAGAAACGTGTCTGGTTCACCGACACGCCGTTGGCGGTGGCCCTGGTCCTGCCGCAGGTGCTGCTGGTGCTGCTGTTCTTCTACTGGCCGTCCGGTGCGGCGCTATACTGGGCGTTCACGCTGGAACAGCCCTGGGGCGGCGGCAATTCGTTCGTCGGGCTGGAGAACTTCCAGACAATCTTCGGGGACGGGCAGTACTGGAATTCGGTCGTCCGCTCGATGGTGTTCGCGCTGGCATCGACCGCACTCGCCATGGCGATGGGGATGCTGCTGGCGCTGGCCGTCGACAGGAAGCTGAAGGGCCATCAGGGGTTCCGCTGGGCGCTGATCTGGCCCTATGCCGTGGCCGCCCCGGCAGCCGGGCTGGCCTTCCGGTTCCTCCTGTCGCCCGAGGCAGGCCTGGTCGCCTACCTGAACCACCGATACCCCGGCATCTGGAACCCGACCGTGAACGGGACGCAGGCGATGATTCTGATCATCGTCGCCTACTCGTGGAAATACGTCGCCTACAACTTCCTGTTCATGCTGGCCGGGCTTCAGTCGATCCCCAAGAGCCTGATCGAGGCGGCGGCCATGGACGGATCCCGGCCGCTGCGGCGCATCCGGGACATCCAGCTGCCGTTGATGACGCCCACCATCTTCTTCCTGCTGATCGTCAATCTCACCGACAGCTTCGTCGACAGCTTCGGCATCGTCGACATCACGACCGAGGGCGGCCCCGCCAAGGCCACCGACCTGCTGGTCTACAAAATCTATTTCGACGGGTTCCGCGGCCTCGACTATTCGGGGGCGGCTGCGCAGAGCATCATCCTGATGCTGCTCGTCATTGTCCTGACCTTCATCCAGTTCCGCTTCGTGGAGCGGCGGATTCATTACGGTTGAGGAGCCGCCCATGACCGAGCGCACGCCCATCCTCGACCTTGTCACCCAGCTGATCCTGATCCTGGGCCTGCTCCTGGCGCTGGCCCCCTTGTGGCTGGTGTTCGTTGCCGCCACGCTGGACCTGCGCAGCGTCAACAGCTCGCCTCTGCCGATCCTGCCGGGACCGCATCTGTTCGAGAACCTGCAGGCGGTATGGGTGCGCTCGGACCTCGGCCCGAAGATGGCCAACAGCCTCCTGGTCGCGACGCTGGTGGCCGGTGGCAAGGTATTCCTGGCAGCGCTCACCGCGTTCTCGATCGTGTTCTTCCGCTGGAAGCTGCGGATGGTGGTTTTCTGGGGGATCTTCGTCACCCTGATGCTGCCGCTGGAGGTGAGGATCGTGCCGACCTATGCGGTGGCGGCGAACGCGCTGGGACCGCTGCAGACGATCCTGGACGTCACCGGGGTCACCTGGCTCTGGCAGAGCGTCACCGGCATCCGGCTGGCGCTGGAGTGGAACCTGCTGAATTCCTACACGGGCCTGATCCTGCCGCTGGTGGCGACCGCCACCGGCACATTCCTCTACCGGCAGTACTTCCTGACCATCCCGGACGAACTGCTGGAAGCCGCGCGCATGGACGGAGCGGGACCCCTGCGGTTCTTCAAGGACGTGCTGATCCCCCTGTCCCGCACCAACATGGCGGCACTCAGCACCATCATGTTCCTCTACGCCTGGAACCAATATCTCTGGCCGACCCTGGTGACGACGGACCGGGCCAACTACGGCACGGCGACGATGGAGCTTCGCCAGCTCATCCCGTCCCTGTTCAGCGAGCCTGAATGGCACATCGCGATGGCCGGGACCCTGATCGTCATGACGCCGCCCCTGCTGGTCGTCATGCTCATGCAGCGCTGGTTCGTGGCCGGCCTGATCGCGCCCGAGAAGTGAGGAGCAACGCCATGGCCGACATCCAGCTTCGCGCGGTCCGCAAGTCGTTCGGCCTCCACGAGGTGGTGAAGGGCGTGGACCTCCAGATCCCGTCGCGCTCCTTCGTGGTGATCCTGGGGCCGTCCGGATGCGGCAAGTCGACGATCCTGCGCATGATCGCCGGTCTCGAGCAGATCACGGCCGGCGAGGTGCGGATCGCCGGCGAGCGGATGAACGACAAGGAGCCGCGCGAGCGCCATTGCGCCATGGTGTTCCAGAACTACGCGCTCTACCCGCACATGAGCGTGGCGCGGAACATCTCCTACCCGCTCGAAGTGGCCGGCGTTGCCAGGGCTGAGCGGGACCGGCGGATGCGGGCGACCGCGGCCTCGGTGGGCCTGTCGGACTATCTCGACCGCAAGCCCGGGCAGCTATCGGGCGGGCAGCGCCAGCGCGTCGCCATGGCGCGGGCCATGATCCGCGAGCCCAAGGTCTTCCTGTTCGACGAGCCGCTCTCCAACCTGGATGCCACGCTTCGGGTGCAGATGCGCCTGGAGCTGCGCCGCCTGCATGCACGGCTGGGCGTGACCTCGGTGCTGGTCACCCACGACCAGACCGAAGCCATGACGATGGCCGACCTGCTGGTGGTGATGAATGGCGGTCGGATCGAGCAGGTCGGCACGCCCTTGGAGGTGTATGGCCGGCCGGCCTCGCGCTTCGTCGCGAGCTTCATCGGCACGCCGCCCATGAACCTGATGGCCGCCGAGATCATGGCCGACGGCCAGCTTGCCCTTCAGGGGCTGGCGCTGCCGCTCGCCGTCGCAGGGGTACGGCCGGGCCCGGTCGTGCTCGGCATCCGGCCGGAACATGTCGAGATGGCGCGGAGCCGGCACGAGGCCGACATCGAGCTGCCGGTGGAGATCGTCGAGGAGCTTGGGGCCACACGTATCCTCCATGCCAGGCTGCAGGAGCAGACCTTCGCGGTCGCGACGGCGCCGGGACTGCCCTTTCCAGATGGCGCCACCCTGCTCCTGCGCCTGCCCCCTTCGGCCATCCACCTGTTCGATCCGGCAGACGGTCAGCGGCTGCCGGGGACACTCGATCACGTTCATCACCGCCCGGTCGAGCCACCTACGGTTGCAGGCGCGGCGAAGGTAGGCTAGCCCGACGATCCGAGCCTGCCCAAACCGGGGCGGGCGGAGCGTCGACGGAGCAGCCGCGTGGTCGTTCTTGGTAGTGGTGTCACCGCCGATACCGTCCGCCTGACCACCCTGGTCGGTCCGGGCGGTGTCGCGGATCAGGCCTTCCTCATCCATTACGGCACGCGCGGCCAGACTATCCGAACCGAGGGTGCCACGCCGCCGGACATCTTCCTGGCGAATGGCACCCGCGTGGCGACCAGGCAGATGTTCTCCGGCGAGGAGCGCCTGCTGCTGACCGGCGGTGGTGGCGATGACCGGCTCCCCGGGACGGCGGGTGCCGATCTGGTGAAGGGCGGTGCCGGGAACGACTACCTGGATGGGGGTAGCGGCAACGACGTCCTGCTGGCCGGTGCCGGCGACGACGTGCTGGTGGCTGGTGCTGGCACGGACGGGCTTGCCGGCGAAGCGGGCAACGACCTCTACCGGATCGGCAGCGGCGTCACGGGTGTCGCCATCGTCGACGGCGGCGGCACCGACCGGCTGCTCCTCGATTTCGGCGTCACCTTTGCCGACCTCACGATCGGCCAGGACGGTTCGAACCTGCGGATCGACGTCCAGGGAAGCGGCGGGGCCACCGTGCAGATCCTGCTGGGAGACCAGTTCACCAGTGGCGGCATCGAGGAGCTGCTGGTCGGGGACGAAGCGTATCGCTGGAACGGATCCGCCTTCGTCGAGGCGACGCCGCAGGCGGGTGCGCCCGATGCGCCGTTCATCGGCAGCCTGAGCGATGGCGACAACCAGTTCGTAGGATCGGGCGGAGCCGACCTGGTCTTCGGCCGGAACGGCGACGACGCGATCCGCGGCGGGATCGGCAACGACCAGCTGGCTGGCGGCGGCGGGGCCGACTGGCTAGAGGGCGAGGCCGGCAACGACCGGGTCGATGGCGGGTCGGAAGCGGACCTGGTCGACGGCGGCGACGGCGCCGACCTCGTGCTGGGCGGGGCCGGCAACGACCTGCTGGATGGCGGCGGCGGCAACGACAACGTGTTCGGCGGCTTGGGAGGCGACGAGATCCGTGGCGGGGCAGGCGACGACCTCAAGCTGGCGGGCGGCGTCGGCGACGACCTGGCCCAAGGCGGCAGCGGCAACGACGTGCTGGACGGCGCGTCCGGAAGCGACCGGCTGGAAGGTCAGGCCGGGAACGACCAGCTCCTGGCCGGTGCCGGCAACGACGATTTGTTCGGTGGCGACGGCGCGGACGTGCTGCGGGGTGCCTTCGGCGACGACCGGCTGGACGGCGGCAATGGTGCTGATCTGCTGGCGGGTGGGCCTGACAACGACAGGTTGACCGGCGGCACCGGCAACGACGTGCTCGATGGCGGTGCCGGGACCGACCTTGCTTTGTTCGCCGGTGCTGCCGGCGACTATCGGGTCGTGCGGCTGGATGGGACAAGCTGGCAGGTGTCCAGCGCCGCCCAGGGCGTGGACACGCTGCGCGGGATCGAGCTGGTGCAGTTCGGCGACGGGCCGCCACTGGCGATCGGTACGCTCTAGGCCGACGCCGTGCCGGCTACCTCCCGTCCGCCCGGGGTGCTTCCCTGCCGGATCTCGGTCAGCCGGCGCCAGGCCAGCGCGCCGAACGTGCCGTGGCAAAGCGCGCTCAGCGCGTAGCCAAGGGCTTCGGCCAGGCTCTGGATGCGCGGAAAGCTTTCTCCCGGACCCAGCAGGCCGAGCCAGGCCGCCGCCGCGAGCGGTACCAGCAGCAGAAGGCCGACCGCCAGGGTGAACAACGTGGCGAACAATTGGGTCAGCAGGATGAGCAGGATGGCTCGCCAGCGGTTGCCGCGGGACAGCTGGCTGCTGCGCCTGGCTGCCCCGATCGGCCCCAGATCCTCCATGATGGCGGCGGGGACCGCGACGATCCAGGCCGCGGCCATCAGGACCCCTGGGAGTACCAGGAGAAGCAGGCCGACCGTGATGGCCAAGCCCAGCACGAAGCTCGCGCCGAACGCCCTGAAGGCGGCAGCGCCGATCGTGCCGAACGCCTCGCCGAAGCTGAGCAGGCGTCCATCGGCCAGGGCCAGGACTGCCCTTGTGACCACGACGGTTGCCGCGCACACGCCCGCCAGCTGAACGACGGTGACGAGGATGTCCGGCCACGGATCCGGTGCCGGCAGGCGGGCCGCGAGCAGCACCAGTGCGGCCGCCGCAAAGCTTGGAACGAGCGCCAGCCCGATCATCGCGCCGGGTTCGCGGAGAAGGATCTCGATCCCCTCCTGGATGACCTGGAGGGGCCGAAGCCTGGCGGGTGCGGGCAATGAGGCGGCCAAGCTGGGCACTCCGGGAATGAACGGGCCGAGGATGAACGTGCCGACCATGCCGTCGGGCGGTCACCTGCTCATCTGGCCGGTGCCTCCTAGTACTGCACGCCCTTGGTGAGCGCCCCGTCGATCACGAGGTTGGTGCCGGTGGTGAAGCTCGAGGCGGGGCTGGCCAGGAACACGACGCCACGGGCGACCTCCTCGGCGGTGGCCATGCGGCCGGTCGGGTTCAGGGACAGGGCGGTCTTGAACAGTTCGGGGTTGTTGTTCTCGATCCAGTGCCAGATGCCGCCCTCGAAATAGGTGTTGCCCGGCGAGACGCTGTTCACGCGGATCATCTTCGGCGCCAGTTTGTGGGCGAGGCCGTGGGCGTAGTGGATCAGCGCGGCCTTGAAGGCGCCGTAGGCCGGGCCGGTAAAGTCGATCTCGCGGCCGGAGACCGAGCTGATCAGCACGATCGACGGGTGCGCGGACGCTTCCAGGTGCGGCATGGCAGCGTTGACGGTGCGCACGCTGTGCAGCATGTCGACATCGAACTGCTTCTTCCAGGCCTCCTCGTCGTCGGTGACCGCGAGCGCGGACACGTTCGCGACGACGATGTCGATGCCGCCCAGCGCCTCGGCCGAGGCGGCGATCCAGCCTTCCAGCGCGGCCTTGTCGGCGACGTCCACGGCCCGGCCGAACGCGGTCACGCCCTTGGCCGTCAGCGCCGCCACGGTGGAGTCCACCTCGCCCGCATGGCGCGCGCAGATCGCGACATGCGCGCCCTCCTCGGCGAGGATGTCCGCACAGCGCCGGCCGATGCCCTTGCTGCCGCCGGTCACGATCGCCTTCAGTCCCTTCAGGCCGAGATCCATGTCGCTTTCCCCCTCGTCTTGTTGATCCGCTGCTAGAGATGTCCTTCCGAACCGGTCAGGGATCAATGCCGTTCAACAGGCCATGGCTGGCGCGCTATCGGTGCGTCGGGCGAGAACTGAGGGACGAGATCGATGAACAGATTCGGTGACGCTTCACTCGCCGACCGCGAGGTTCCCGGTGCAGCCGGGCGGGATGGCGTGCTGCTGGCCGCGCGGCTGCTGGCAGGTCTGATCTTCGTCGTGAGCGGCTTCGGCAAGCTTGCCGGCCTGGGCGGCTTCACCGCGGGCATGGCGGGACGCGGCGTGCCGCTCGCGGAGATCGCGGCACCGCTGGGTGTCGCCGCGGAGTTCGTGGGCGGGCTGGCCCTCCTGGCCGGTGCGTGGACGCGCTGGGCCGCGCTGGCGCTGGCGGTGTTCACGGTGGCCGCCACCCTGATCGCGCACCGGTTCTGGGCGTTCCCGCCGGACGAGCAGATGATGCAGACCACCCAGTTCCTGAAGAACCTCGCCATCATCGGCGGGCTGCTGGCTCTCTACGTCGCCGGCGGCGGGCGCCTTGGCGTCGACGGGTTCCGCGCCGGGCGCTGAGCCCGAGAGGACCGGCCTCGTCAGGCGGCACGTCGGCCCACCAGCCCTGTCCATCCACCGGCGATCAGCAGGGCCGTGTCGCGCAGCGTCGGCAGCAGCGCTCCCTTGTGGTGAACGAGATAGACCGGCTCCCAGTCCGGGTGGAACTTCTCCTTGAAGGTACGCAGGCCCTGGAAGTCGTACCAGCGCCGGCCGGCCCGGGACATCAGCCGCCCGAGCCTGCCCCAGAACGGTGCCTCGTGGATGCTGGGCAGGCCGGCCAGCGGGGCGCAGCCCAGGTCCAGCTTCCTGTCACCGCGCGCCCGGCAGAGCAGGGCAGCTTCCGCGATCAGGGCCTCCATGCAGCCATGCGGTGCCTCGGGTGCCACCCGCATCAGGTCGATCAGGACCTCGCCGCTGCGCCTGGCCCTCACCAGGTTCAGGAAGGCCGCGACCTCACCCTCCCGGTGCGCCAGCAGGACCTCCGTGCGCAGGAGGTAGGCCGGGTCGAAGGCGCCCAGCGAGAACCGCTTCTCCCGCCCGCCCTGCCGCTCCAGCCAGGCCGACGAGACCGATGCCAATGGCTGCAGCCACGGTCTCAGCGCGTCACCCTCGACGAGTTCGATCGTCCAGCCTTCGCGGGCGAGCTTGGAGCGGCGGGTACGCAGGTTCTGGAAGCGGGGCCCCTTCAGCGTGAAGGACGGCAAGTCGATGATGGCGCGCTCGCCGAGCTTGGTGGCGACCAGGCGCGGGCCCAGCAACAAGGGCAGTTCATCCGGCGTGACGGCATAGAAGGCGGCGCGCTCCCCGGCCAGGCGGGCATCCGCCAGGAAGGTGCGCACCAGAGCCGGCGCCTGGTCGGGGTCGCCGAAGGCACTGCCCAGGGCAATGCGGGTGGCTCCGTGGCGCGCGAAGGCGATCGCGGTGCGGCCGCCAGGATCGGTCAGCACCTGCTTGTCGCCCGTGAGCACCAATCCGTCCCGCGCCCGCTGCAGGAGCGGCACCAGGCGCTCGACGGCGCCGTCGAAGGGAGGCGCATCCACCCTGCGGCCGTTGGACGTGGCGAGGCGCAAGAACCGTTGGCGAATGCCCAGCGTCATCGAGAGTACCATCCCCGCCGTGTACGCCCCCTTCCTGCCACAAATTCCTTAAGGAACCGTGGACAGGCTGGGCATCGGTGGGTGCGTCGGCCCATCCCGTCTCCCGGGCAGAGGCGGGATGGACTTGTGCAGTCGAGGTCCAGGGACGTTTACCGCCGGAAGTTACGGCGGCATCCGCCGGTCGATCACCGCTGGCGCGCCATGGTCTCAGCCGGTGGGCATCCGTAACCCGCCGAAATCCATCAGTTCGATATCGTGGAGGCGGTCCGAGCCGTAGTTCACGCCACCCACACCATTGTGCGTGACCAAGAGGCCTCCGTCGTCCAGCCGGGTAAGCGTGTAGTTCGCGACCGATCCGTTGAAGAAGGCGATATCACTGCCCTCGCCCCCATTCAGTTCATCGTCACCGTGTCCGCCACGCAGTAGATCGTCGCCGCCGTCGCCATCCAGCCTGTCGTCGCCAAAGCTGCCGCGCAGTTCGTCGGCATCGTCGCCGCCGAACAGCCAGTCTACGCCGTCCCCGCCGGCAAGCAGGTCCTCGCCTGCCTCTCCATGGACCAGATCGTTGCCGGCACCACCATCCAGATCGTCGTCGCCATTTCCTCCAACAAGAAAATCATAGCCTACCCCGCCGCGCACCAAATCATTGCCGGCCTGACCCCTGAGATCGTCGCTACCAACGCCGCCAAAGATCAAGTCGTCACCGTCGAGACCGTGGGCTGTGTCCCGGCCTTCGCCAGCCTTGATGAAGTCCCTTCCGGCACCGCCTTCGATGAAGTCGTCATCACCACCTCCGTCCAGGACGTCGTCGCCGTCGAAGCCGTTGAACGTGTCCTGCCCGGCCCCCCCCCCGTCAGCACATCGTCACCGAAACCGCCGAGCAGGACGTCATCGCCATCGCCGCCGAACGCCGTGTCATCTCCTCCACCCAGGAACAGGTAGTCGTCGTTCGGCCTGGCCGTCACCACATCCGGAGCGTCCGTAAATTGATCGCCCGAGGGAACGAAGCTGCTGCCATTCCAGACATAGTTCCTGCCACCGGAGAAGAAGTACATTTCTTCGATGACCGGCGACGTCATCTGCCCCGTGATGACCACGGTGGTGGTGACGGACCCTGTTTGCTGGGTGATGATGTAGTCATTGCCGCGCACGGCGAAGGTCAGGCTAGCAATATCACCCCTATCAAACACCAAGCGATCTGCCGGACCATCGCTGTCGATGATGGTGACGGTGCCGGGAACGGCGAGCACATAGTACAGGTCGCTGCCGGCGCCTCCGCGGATCAGGTCGTTGCCACCGCCGCCGAGCAGGAAATCGGGTGCTTCCTGTCCCATGATGACGTCGTCGGCAGCGGTGCCGTGGAGAGCATCGATCCAGAAGGTGCCATCGATCCGAGCCATAGCCATACCCCGATCAACTTGTTCGACCCAATTCTTCAAAATTCGAAGATCAACATGGCTTTACCATGAGAACGATAGCATTCGACGCGTGCGCCAGACAATGGCAGGGTACTGCAGCATGGCGAACAACTGACGGACAGGTGGAGGATCTGCACCCTGCCAACGAATGCGGCCGGATGTCGTTGACCCAGCCGCGGGTCCATCTGGACAGTTCCTCCGTCGCCAGGGGTCAACTCGCCGCCAGGGCCATGTACCGGGTGGCGCGCGACCGGATGCTCGTGACCGTAAACCTTCCGACGCCAATCGGTACCGTGAGGCGACGCCGCTCTTGCCGATGGTGGAGCGGCCGTCTTTCAGTTCACCGGATTTGCTAGCAGAACTCCAACTCACACCACTAGGCGGCTGAAGCAGCTTGCCCTCGTCGGGACGTGGATGCGCCTGGATCGTCCTGCGCGACGCAGGCCCGCACCACGATCTCAGCCACCGATCGTGCGATCGCCGCCTGGGACGCGGCGTCGGGATCGCCGCCCTCGATGGCGCGAATCTGCGGCGCGAAGTCTGCATAGGTCTGGGTGGCAGCCCAGATGGTAAACAGGAGGTGGTGGGGATCAACCGGACGGAGACGGCCCTGCCGCGTCCAGGCACGCAGGACAGCTGCGCGCTCCTCGACCCAGGGGCGCAACTCGTCCTCCAGGAAGGGACTGATGAGATGGCCGCCGTTCAGCATCTCGCGGGCAAAGATGCGGGAGGCATGAGGCCGGGCGAACGACAGGCGCACCTTGGCAATGACGTAGCTCGCCAGCGCCTCGGCAGGATCGTCATGCTCACCGAACCGGCCGAAGGCGGCGAGCCACGTCTGGAGGATCTCCTCCAGGATGGTCCGGTAGAGCCGCTCCTTGGTCGGAAAGTAGTAGTGGACGTTCGACTTGGGCAGGCCCGCCAGGTCGGCGATCGCCTGAATCGTCGTGCCCTCGAAGCCCTTGTCGGCGAAGAGGCGCTCGGCGGCTTGCAGGATGAGCGCGCGGTTCTGCTCGCGGATCCGTCCGGCCACCGTTGTTCCTTTTGAATGATTCTTGACCGTGTGGTCAGGTTCTATAACGTCACGCTCCTAGGGGACAAGCAGGCTGCGGCAGGACATGGGCGACATCAGGAGCCATCGTCGAACGGCGGACGACTACGCAAAGGCCTTCGCCGACCTGGAACCACCACTGTCGCGCAAGGCGGCGATCGTCGAGGCGTCGCGCTGCCTGTTCTGCTACGACGCGCCCTGCGTCGAGGCATGCCCCACCAGCATCGACATCCCCCGCTTCATCCGGGGCATCCAGACCGACAATGTCCGCGGTGCTGCGATGACGATCCTGGACGCGAACATCCTGGGCGGCACCTGCGCCCGGGTCTGCCCCACCGAAATCCTGTGCGAGGGCTCCTGCGTGCGGCTCGACCAGGACCACGAGCCGGTCATGATCGGGGCGCTCCAGCGCTACGCCACCGACTATCTGTTCGAGCGGGGCGAGCAGCCGTTCACGCGCGCGCCGGCCACGGGCAGGAAAGTCGCGGTGGTGGGGGCCGGGCCGGCAGGGCTGGCCTGCGCGCACCATCTGGCGCGGCTCGGCCATGACGTCGTCATCTTCGAGAAGAAGCCCAAGGGCGGCGGGCTCAACGAGTACGGCATCGCGACCTACAAGATGACCAACGACTTCGCCCAGCGCGAGGTCGACTTCCTGCTCAGCCTGGGCGGCATCGAGATCCGTCATGGGGTCGTGCTCGGCATGGACGTCCATGTGGCTGATCTGGCCGAGCAGTACGATGCGGTGTTCCTGGGCATCGGCATGGGCGGCACCAATGCGCTCCGGATCGAGGGCGAGGAGCTGGACGGCGTCATGAACGCCGTGGTGTTCATCGAATCGCTCCGGCAAGCGGCCGACAAGGGTGAGCTGCCGATCGGACGGGATGTGGTGGTGATCGGCGGCGGCAACACCGCCATCGACATGGCGACGCAGGCCAAGCGGCTGGGGGCGGAGAACGTCACCATCGTCTATCGGCGCGGCGTCGAGCACATGGGTGCTACCGGCTACGAGCAGGAAGTCGCCCAGACCAACGGGGTGAAGATCCAGCTCTGGGCAGCACCCGTGCGGATCCTGGGCGATGGCGGTCGCGTCGCCGGCATCGAGTTCGAGTACACGCGGCTGGACGAGCGCGGCACGCTGGCGCTCACCGGCGAGCGGTTCGTGCTGCCGGCCGACCAAGTGTTCAAGGCGGTGGGCCAGAACCTGGTCGCGGCCGACCTGAACGGTAGTGCCGAGCGGCTGGCGATGGCGGGATCGAAGATCGCCGTCGATACCGACCGGCGCACGTCGATGCCCAGGGTCTGGGCCGGCGGCGATGCCACCGGGCTCGACCAGGACCTGACCGTCGTCGCGGTCGAGGACGGCAAGATCGCCGCGCGCTCGATCCATTCCTTCCTGGCCGGCAACTGAGGGAGCAGCGTCATGGCCGATCTGCGTTGCAACATCGCCGGCGTGAAGTCGCCGAACCCGTTCTGGCTGGCCTCCGCGCCGCCGACGGACAAGGAGTACAATGTCGTCCGCGCCTTCAAGGCGGGCTGGGGCGGTGTCGTCTGGAAGACGCTGGGCGAGGACCCGCCGGTCGTGAACGTCTCGTCGCGTTATGGTGCGGTGAAGTATCGCGGCCACCGCATGGCGGGCTTCAACAATATCGAACTGATCACCGACCGGCCACTGCAGGTGAACCTGCAGGAGATCAAGCGGGTCAAGCAGATGTTCCCCGACCGGGCGATGGTCGTCTCGCTCATGGTGCCCTGCACCGAGGAAGCTTGGAAGGCGATCCTGCCCCTGGTCGAGGAGACCGGGGCGGACGGGGTCGAGCTGAACTTCGGCTGCCCGCACGGCATGTCCGAGCGCGGCATGGGCTCGGCGGTGGGGCAGGTGCCCGAGTATATCGAGATGGTGGCGCGCTGGTGCAAGCAGACCACGCGCATGCCGGTGTTCGTGAAGCTCACCCCGAACGTGACCAACATCCTGGGGCCGGCCCGGGCGGCCGTGCGGGGCGGGGCGGACGCGGTCAGCCTGATCAACACGGTGAACTCGATCACCGCGGTTGACCTGGACCAGATGGCGCCGGAGCCGGTGGTGGGCGGCAAGGGGGCCCATGGCGGCTATTGCGGCCCGGCCGTCAAGCCGATCGCGCTCGGCATGGTCGCGGAGATCGACCGCGATCCGGAATGCCAGGACATCCCGATCAGCGGCATCGGCGGGATCGAGACGTGGCGGGACGCGGCCGAGTTCATCTCGCTGGGCTGCGGGTCGGTGCAGGTCTGCACGGCGGCGATGCATTACGGCTTCAAGATCGTCGAGGACATGGCGTCCGGCCTGTCCAACTGGATGGACGAGAAGGGCTACCGCACGCTGGGCGACTTCATGGGACTGGCGACGCGGAACTACCGCAACTGGGGCGAGCTCGACCTCAACTACAAGATCGTCGCCAACATCAATCAGGAACTCTGCATCAAGTGCGGCCTTTGCCACATCGCCTGCGAGGATACCTCGCACCAGTCGATCTGGGCGATGAAGTCGGGTGGCAAGCGGCGCTACGAGGTGAACGAGGAAGAGTGCGTGGGCTGCAACCTCTGCATGCATGTCTGCCCGGTCGAGGACTGCATCACCATGCAGGAGCGCGACCAGGGGCGGCCCTACCTGAACTGGGGCATGCACCCGAACAACCCGATGAGCCTGAAGGCGGCGGAGTAAGGCGGTGATCCTGATCGGGCAGTACGATTCGCCGTTCGTGCGGCGGGTCGGGATCGCGCTCAGGCTGTACGAGATGCCGTTCGAGCACCGGCCATGGTCGGTGTTCGGCAACGCCGCCGAGATCGCGCGCTACAATCCGCTCAGCCGGGTGCCGACGCTGGTGCTGGACGACGGCGAGGTGCTGATCGAGAGCGCCATGATCCTGGATCACCTCGACGAGGTGGCCGGTCCGGCGCGCGCGCTGGCTCCGGCCCGCGGGCTGGAGCGGCGGCGGATGCTCAAGACCTGTGCGCTGGCGAGCGGACTGGCCGACAAGGCCGTGAGCCTCTTCTACGAGACTGCGCTGCACAAGGAGACGTCCGCGGTCTGGGTCGAGCGCTGCAAGCGGCAGATTGCGGCCGTGCTCGACGTGCTGGAGGTGGAGCGCGCCAGCAGCAGCACGACCTACTGGCATGGCCCGCAGATCAACCATGCCGACATCGCCGTAGCCTGCGTGCTGCGCCACCTGACGGACGCGCACCCGTCGATCGTGCTGGAAGAGCGCTGGCCGAACCTGGAGGCGCATTCGGTCCGGTGCGAGGCGATCGACGTGTTCCAGGAGATCGCGCAGCCCTTCATTGCGCCGGCCTGAGCGCTACCGGCAGACGGCCTGACGCGCCACGTCGCCGCTGGAGCCGACGGGCTCCTTCACCGTGAGCGGCACGCGCTCGCGCCGCTGGGCAAGCGTGCGGGTGCCCTCGGCATCGGTGAACAGCGTGATCTTGTCGGTGGTCACCATGCCCGAGCGGCAGTCGAAGCGGGCATCGACGCGAAGCGAGGCGATGCTGCGCCCGTCCAGGTCGACCGGGGTGGTGAAGAGAACGCGGTAGGCGACGGCCCTGACGTCGCCGGTGGCCGCCTTCATCTTGCTGGCGTCGATAAAGACCTGGTTGCCCCTGCTCGACAGGCCGGCCGCCTCCCAACGAGCCGCCAGGGCGGGGCCGGCGGCCAGAAGAAGTACAGTGGCCGCGAACAACATCGACAAGCGCATGCAGGAAGCTCCCGGTGGCGTCGGTCCATCCTAAAGGAGCAGCCGGGCTCTGCGCAAACCGCGATCGCCGCTTCGCCCTAGGGTGCGGAAAGCACTGCAGTACACTGGGTCGGCAGGTCGCTCAGGACCAGGGGTTTGGGCGGCGGCTCCGGCACGGCCGGCGCCTGCCAGGGCTCCTCGCTGAACCACCAGGCGAGGTCGGCGCCACAGCCATCCCCTTCCGGCGGCGGTTCCTGGGGGCGGCAGTCGGGCTGGCCCGCCGGGCAGCGCAGCCGCACGTGGAAGTGGGCGTCGTGTCCGAACCAGGGGCGGACCTTCCGCAGCCAGCCACGGTCGGTCCCGGCCATCTCGCACATGGCGCCCTTGATCGCCGGATGGACGAAGATCCGCTCGACCTCGGGTTGCAGGGCAGCACGGCGGATGATGGCCAATTGCCGCATGCCGAACCGGGCGGGATCCAGTTCCCGCGTGCCGGGCTTCAGCATCGAGACGGCGCTCAGTTCCTCGCGGTCGTCCGGCGATAGCTGCTGGCCGGGCATCGGGGTCAGCCAGAGGTCCACGTCGAGGCCCAGCTGATGGCTGGCATGGCCCGAGCGCATCGGACCGCCCCTGGGCTGGGCCATGTCACCGACCAGCAGGCCCGGCCAGCCATCGGCCCGCCCCTCCTGCGCCAGCCGCTCGATGAAGGCCACCAGGTCCGGATGGCCCCAGGTGCGGTTGCGGGACAGGCGCATCGCCTGATAACCGTCACCGTCCGCTGGCAGGGTGACCGCACCGGCAAGACAGCCCTTGGCATAGCTGCCAAAGACCTGCGGAGCACCGGGTGCCGGCAGGCTCATGGCACCGAACAGCTCGCCGGCCGGCGGGGGGTCGGCTTGGGCCAGGGCTGGCGCCACGAGCAGAAGGAAGGTGGCAAGGAACCGTTTCATGCGGGTGACCTAGCCGTCACGAACCGCAACACCTATGTTGCGTCGCACACAATAAATCATCGATTTCCATGAGTGGGAACCAAGCATGTTGAGCATTACCTGGCTCGGTCATTCAGCAGTCCATGTCGTGCTCGGCGGACGGTCCGTTCTGTTCGATCCGTTCCTGACCGGCAACCCTTCGTATCCGGAGAATGCGCTGGACCGGCTGGGCAAGATCGACCTGATCTGCGTGACGCACGGCCATGAGGACCATCTGGGCGACGCGGCGCCGCTGGCCAAGCAGTTCGGCGTCCCGGTCGCCTGCAACTACGAGATCAGCGTGTTCCTCTCCTCGCAGGGCGTGGAGAACGTGGAGCCGATCAATGCGGGCGGCTCGATCGACCTGCTCGACCTCCATATTGCGTTCACCCGTGCCAATCATTCCTCCAGCGTGCACGAGGATGGCCGCGCCCGCTATCTCGGCAGCCCGTGCGGCATTGTCGTGCGCTCCCAGGACGACGGCTTCTACCATGCCGGCGATACCGACCTGTTCTCGGACATGTCCCTGATCCGCCGCCTCTACCGCCCGCGCGTCGGCGCGCTGCCGATCGGCGACCGGCTGACCATGGGGCCGCGCGCCGCCGCCATCGCGCAGAACGAGTTCCTGCAGATGGAGGCGGTGCTGCCGATCCACTGGGGCACCTTCCCGCTCCTCACCGGCACGCCCGACGTGTTCCAATCAGAGGTGAACCGCGGCCAGGTGCTTCGGCCGAAGCCCGGCGAGACGATCGAGATCTGAGCTTCAACCGGCTCTCCTCCCGTCGACCTGGTTCCCGTCGCGGGAGGAGAGCCCTCAGCTGGCGCGGTGCGTCATCGCGACCGCTGCAGCGACCAGGGCAGCGTTGGATGGCGCGATCGTGTTGTCCGGCAGGCGTGAGCCGTCCTCAAGTCCGACGCGGGTCGAGAAGCGCTGCCTCGCGGCACACTCCACGAACGGCCAGACCGTGGCGTCGAACCCGTGCAGCAGTACGGGCTTCCTGAGGCCGGCGCCGGTCAGGACTGCCAGGATCCCGTCGGCGACAGAAGTTGCCTCGTCCAGTGCCTGCTCGTCGATCTCGATGAGGATGCGGAACGTCAGCGGCCCGAGGCGTAGGCGCACGAGGCGCTCGGCATCGGCCACGGACGTCAGACCCGCCTCCACACCGATCCCGCGCCGGTGCAGCCGTTCGATGACAGCGGGCGCGGCCCTTTCCTTCAGGTTTACCGATGCGTAGTCCGGCAGTTCGCCCCAGCCGGCGATCATGGCGAGGCGGCGGTCGTCGTCTCTCTCGATCCAGGCCCCAGTGCTGATGCCGATCAGCGTGCCGGGCAGGCGAGACCGCAGCGCCGCCAAGGTGACATCCACCACTTCCGGCTCCAGGCTCTCGGCGCCACCCGGCCCGCGGACGTGCACGTGGATCTCCGCTGCCCCGGCGGCCACGCTCTCTGCCGCATCGTCGACGACCGCTTCCACCGTCACCGGCAGGCGGCGGTGGTAATCCTTCGGCCGCGCGCCGTTGAGGCATGCCTGGACGATCATGTCGGCTCCGGCCGCGTAGCCGGGTCCAGGACCGACCATACGTCGTCCTGCGGCTGGTAGCCCAGGGCGCGGATGGTCGGCTCCAGGTCCCAGGGCATGTCGCGGTTGGCCGACATGGCGTTCACGACGATGCCGGGTGCCGGCCAGCCGGACGCGTCGGCCAGGATCGCCGCCTGGACGATGCCGGTGAAGTCGCGGTTGGACAGCCACATGGCGCGGAACCAGCGGAGATCGCGCAGGCCGTCCTCGTCCCACATCTCGGTGCCGTCGATGGGCTTGCCGGTCGGGCTGATCGTGGCGGGCAGGTTCTCGCCCGGCTGGCACCAGCCGATGCGGATCGCCACCGCCGTGAGTGCATCCGGGCTCGCGCGCAGGACGCAGAGACGCTCGCCCATCAGCTTGGCCACAGCATAGGCAGTCGATTCGAAGCGCTGGCCGGCGCTGCGCCAGATCGTGCCGGTCTGGGGCGGCGTGTCGGGCTTGAGCGAGCGCGGGATCGAGCCCTCGGGGCGGTCCTTGTAGCGGCCCATCACGTGGTTGGACGTGGCGAACACGAGGCGGCGCGGCTTGGCCCGCGTCGATGCCTCGACGACGTTGATCGTCATGTCGAAGGAGGCGGCCGATTCTTCCCAGGTGGCGTCCGGGTAGGGATTGCGCGCGGCCAGGTGGACGACGGCATCGGCCTTCTCGATCGCTTCCTGCCAGCGGCGGTCGTGGCGGTCGACCAGGTCGGCCTGGACCGGGCGGAACTTGTCGGAGCGGATGGGCTCCCCCAAGAAGTCGATATCGATGCCCAGGATCTCGCCGCACCAGTCCTGCGGGGTGAAGGCCTGGATCAGCTTGCGGCCCAGATTGCCGTTGGTGCCGGTGATGACGACCGTCTTGGGGTTCATCGGCGGTCCTGTCCTTTGTCCTGTTCGAGGTTGGCCATCATCTTGTCCCGTACCAGGGTGAGGTGAAGGCAGGCGGCCTGCTCGGCGGCCGGTGCGTCGCCAGCGCGGATGGCCTCGATAATGGCATGGTGATCGGCGGTCACGCCTGTGGGCGAGCGCAGCACGTCGAAATTGTGCGAGCGGATGATGTGCAGGTGGACGTGGAGGTTGCGGTAGGCCTCCGAGAAGCGGCTGTTGCCGGCACCATCCGCGATCCGCTGGTGGAACGCCTGGTCCCAGGCGATGAACCGGTCGTAGTCGGTGTAGACGTCGCCCTTCATGCAGCGGACCATCTCGGCCTGGGCTTCCTCGAGGTGCGGGACGACGTCGTGGTGGAGGCCCTTGCGGATCATGTAGCGGATCGCGAACAGCTCGATGGCCTCGCGGACCTCGAAGATCTCGCGGATGTCGGTCGCGCTGAGCTCACGCACGAAGCAGCCGCGCCGGGCCTTGATCTCGACCAGCCCCTCGGCGGCGAGGCGCTTGAGCGCGTCGATCACCGGCGTGCGGCTGACGCCCAGCTCGGTCGCCACGCGGTCCACCGGGATCTGCTCGCCCGTGCCGAGCTCGCGCGCCAGGATGCGGCGGCGGATGGCGTCGTAGGTGAGTTCGCTCAGATCCGCGTAAGCCAGCCGCTCGAACCCTGCCTTGGGAGGGCCCGGATCCTCCAAGATGGTAATGGTGGCGCTCCCTGATCCTCTCGTTCGTTGCGGCGTCCTTGGAGGCGTTCGCAACAGCTGCATTGACAGCTAACATGTAAAATTTTACCGCTCAACCACCGAGCGGCCCTGCCAAAGGCCCGCCGGAGGGGAGGCCTGGGTTTGAGCGCAATCGCGGCAACGCCTCGCGTCGCAGAAGTACGGCGTCTCGTGACGTTCGCCGTGCCGCTGGTGATCGTCGCCGGCCTGCTGGTCGTGATGTACGCGTTCGCGCCGAACTTCTTCCGCGTGAACAACCTCATCAACATCCTGGTACAGACCTCCGCGCTGGGCATCATGGCGATCGGCATGACCTTCGTCATGGTGGGCGGCGGCATCGACCTGTCGATCCCGGCGAACATGGCGTTCTCGGCGGTGATCGGCGCGCTGGTCATGCGCGAGGCAGGGGTTGCGCCGGGCATCCTGACGATGCTCCTGACCGGCGGCCTGATCGGGCTGTTCAACGGCGTGGCGGCGGCGATCTTCAAGATGACGCCGTTCGTGGTGACGCTGGCGACCATGACCGTGGTGGGTGGCGCCACGGTCTGGATCACCAACTCGCAAAGCATCGCCGACTTTCCCGAGAGCTTCTTCGACCTGATGCTGGCCCGGCCGGGAGGCGTGCCGCTCGCCATCCTGATCCTGCTGGCGGTGGCCCTGGCAGCCTCGATTGCCACGACCTCCACGATCTTCGGGCGCCAGCTCTACGCGATCGGGCTGAACGCCAGGGCGGCACGGGTGGCGCGCGTGCCGGTCGAGCGGGTGCTGCTGATCACCTATGTCGTCTCCGGCCTGCTGGCAGGGTTGGCGGCCGCGATGCTGACCGCACGGCTGGGCTCGGCCTCGGCCAACCTCGGCAATGACGGCGTGGTGCTCGACATCGTCAGCGCCTGCGTGGTGGGCGGCGTCAGCATCTATGGCGGCTCGGGCCGGCCGATCGGCGCGGTGCTGGGTGCGTTGTTCATCATCCTGATCAGCAACAGCCTGAACCAGCTGGGCGTCTCCTATTTCATGAACCTCGTGATCAAGGGCGTGGCGATCATCGGGTTCATCTATCTCGACCGGCTGACGGCGGGGCCCGGGCGATGAGCGCCATCCTGGAGCTGCGCGGGATCTCCAAGCGCTTCGCGGGCGTGGCGGCGTTGACCGATGCGGGCATGACTGTGGAAGCCGGCGGGGCGCATGCGCTGATGGGCGCCAACGGGGCCGGCAAGTCGACGCTCATGAACGTCCTGGGCGGCGTGGTGCCGAAGGACGAGGGCCTGATCCTGATCGACGGGCGCCCGGTCGAGATCACCGGACCGCGCGACGCCCGCCGGCATGGCATCGCCTTCGTCCATCAGGAGCTGAACATGCTGCCGTCGATGACGGTGGCGGAGAACGTCTTGATCGACGAGCTGCCGACCAGCGGCGGCCTCGTCAACCGCAAGGCGATGCGCACGCTGGTGGCGCCGATCCTCGAGCGCCTGGGCTGCACGTTCGGGCCGGACGAGGTGGTCGAGACGCTCGGCATGGGCGACCGGCAGATGGTCGAGGTGGCCCGTGCGCTCGCCGGCAAGCCGCGCATCGTGATCTTCGACGAGCCGACCTCGTCCCTGTCGGATCGCGAGAAGCGGCGGCTGTTCGACGTAATCGGACGGCTGAAGGCGGATGGCACGGCCATCATCTACATCACCCATTTCATGGACGAGATCTTCGAGGTCTGCGAGCGCGTGACGGTCATGCGCAACGGCCAGCGCGTCGGCTCCGGCCCGATCAGGGACTACCGGCCCGCCGACATCGTGGCGCTCATGCTGGGCGACGTGCACGAGCAGGACCGGCTGCGGGCGCCCCAGGTGGTCAACACGTCGCCGATGCTGGAGGTGGAAGGGCTTCACAACGGCGCGCTGGCCGACGTCGGGCTGACGCTGCGGCCGGGCGAGATCGTGGGCCTTTGGGGACTGCTCGGCTCCGGGCGCACCGAGATCCTGCGCGCCCTGGTCGGGCTGGACCCGATCGACCGCGGCACGATCCGCTTTGGCGCGGATGGACGCCTTTTGCCGGTCACGCCCAGGGAGCTGCATGCCGAGGTCGGCTTCGTGACCGAGGACCGGCGCGGGGAAGGACTGCTCCTGCCCCTGTCGGTCGCGAGCAACATCTCGTTCGGCAATCTGGACCGGCTGCTCGGCCGGCTCGGCCTGATCGACCGCAAGCGCGAGCAGGCGTTCGCGCAAGGCTTTGCCGACCGGTTGCGCATCAAGCTCGCCTCCATCCGCCAGCCGGTGCGCACGCTCTCGGGCGGCAACCAGCAGAAGGTCGTGTTCGCCCGCTGGCTGGGCACGCAGCCCAAGCTGTTCCTCCTGGACGAGCCGACCCGTGGCCTGGACGTGGGGGCGAAGACCGAGATCCTGCGGCTGACCGTGGAGCTGGCGGAAGCGGGGGCGGCGGTGCTGCTGGTGGCCTCGGAGCTGGAAGAGCTGATGCGCGTCTGCGACCGCTACCTGATCGTCCAGCGCGGCCGGATCACGGGCGAACTGCCGGGGACGGCGGACAAGGACATGCTTCTCCAAGCCGTGTCCGAGGCCCGGCCGGTGGAAAGGCAGGCGGCATGAGCACGCTCGTCGGCCAAGCGCGGCGCCACGGCTTCCTGGTCGTCCTGGTCCTGATCTTCGCTTTCTTCTCGCTCGTGACCCCGCATTTCGCGAGCGGGGCCAATCTCGTCGCGATGCTGCACACCATGGCGCCGGTCGTGCTGATGTCGGCGGGCATGGCGCTGGTGGTGCTGGCGGGCAAGCTCGACATCTCGATCGGCTCCATCGCGTTCCTGTCCTCGACGTTCACGGTCCTGCTGATGAACGATCTGGGCGTTCATCCGGTGATCGCGTTCGCGGCGGCGCTGGTGGCGGGAGCACTGCTGGGGGCGCTGAACGGCTTCATCGTGGTGGTGCTGGGCATCAACCCGCTGATCGCGACGCTCGGGACGATGATCGCGTTTCGTGGCGTGGCGCTGCAGCTCACGGGTGCGATCCTGATCCCGCTGCCCGAGAGCGTGCGGGCGCTCGGCAACCTGTCGATCGGGCCGGTTTTCGTCGACATCCTGATCGTGGCGCTGCTCGTCCTGGTGATCGACCAGGTGCACCGGCGCACCGTGTTCGGACGGCAGGTCAACGCGATCGGCAATGGCGAGGAGGTGGCCGAGCGGATCGGGATCCCGGTGCGCAAACGCCTGTTCCTGGCCTTCGTGCTCTCCGGCCTGCTGGCCTCGATCGGCGGGCTGATCGCGCTCGTCCAGGTGGGCTCGATCAGCGCCTATCTCGGCCGGGGCATGGAATTCACCGCCGTGGCGGTCGTGGTGGTGGGCGGGATCAGCCTGTTCGGCGGGCGGGGCAACATCCTGCCGGGCGTGGTCCTGGGGGCGTTGACCTTCGAGATGATCGAGAACGGGCTCAACCAGATGAGCGCCAACCCCTACGCCTACCGGCTGGTGACGGGAGCGATCATCTTCGTCGCAATGTATGTCGACGCCTTGAAGTCCGGCCGGCTGCAGTCGGTCCGCAGGGTCGCGCTGGGTTCTTCATAAGGGGAGGTTGGAAACGATGAACAGACTGACGGGGATGCTGCTGGGAGGTGCCTGCCTGATGGCGGCAGCGCTGCCGGCCAAGGCCGAGGACTATACGGTGGGCCTGTCCTGGAACGCCATGGACAACCAGCTGCCGGTGAAGTGGCAGGAATACCTGCAGTCCGAGGGCGTGAAGCAGGGCGAGGCGGCCGGCATCACCTTCAAGTGGGTGATCAACGTCGCCGACGCCGATCCGGCCCGGCAGGCGGCCAACATCGAGGACCTGATCAACCAGGGCGTGGACATGATCATCGCCCGCGCCGAGGACGCGGCGGCGATCGGTGCATCGATCCGGGCGGCCCAGCAGGCGGACATCCCGTTCATCACCTTCGACCGCGAATCGGCCACGACCAAGCCCACGGCCCATGTCGGCGGCGACAGCTACGACCAGGGCAAGACCACGGCGGAAGCCTTCGTGCAGCTGCTGAAAGACAACAACGTCCAGGGCAAGTGCATCGAGCTGCAGGGCTCGCTCACCGACATCAACGCGGTGAACCGCTCCAAGGCCTGGCACGAGGTCACCGACAATTCGGGCGTGGTCACCACGCTCGTCTCGGTGCCCACCGAGTGGAACCCCGACCTGTTCCGCTCCGGCACGGTGAACGCGTTGCGCGCCAACCCGGACGCCAACTGCATGTTCCTGGCCAGCGACTTCGCGCTCTCTGCCGTGCAGTCGGCGCTGGAAGGGGCGGACAAGTGGGCGCCGCGCGGCGACCCCAAACATGTCTGGATCGCCACGCAGGACGTGTTCCCGGAAGCGGTCACGGCGATGCAGCAGGGCTATATCGACGTGGGCACGACCTACGACGCCTTCTCCCAGGCGCAGGAGGCGATCCGCGTGGCGATCCTGATCGCCAAGGGCGAGGAGGTGGACTGCCCGGATGCGGTGTGCCTCGCCAAGGGCCGGCTGGCCACCCAGGAGAACATCGACACGCTGGAGAACCTCTGGTCGCGTCCGGCGCAGTAGGCGGCTCAGCGACGTCCTCCTCCTGCCATGCCGGCAGGAGGAGGATCCTGTTCAGGTGCCGGTCTTCCGCCGCAGGGCCAGGACCAGGAGCAGGTTGAGGACGGCCAGGATGACCAGCACGCCGAGCAGGCCGTCCGGCTCCAGCCGGGCTGCCAGCACGGCACCGAGCGACGGCGTGACGGCCTGGGCGACCAGGCTCGGCATGGCCAGCCTGCCCATCATCTCCGCATAGCCCTCCGCACCGAACAGGCTGAGCGGCAGGGTGCCCCGGGCAATTGATTCCAGGCCGATCCCGGCCCCGTAGAAGACCAGCGTGAGCGCCACGACGGGGAAGCCCGACCAGAGGGCGCCCAGGCCAACGGCGACCGCCAAGGCGGATGCGATCTTCGTCCAGATCGGATGGTGGTAGCGGGCGATCGCCATTTCCACGGCGCGGGCACCCACCTGCGACGGGCCGACCAGCGCGCCCAGCGCCACCGCCGCTGCCAGCGCGATTCCGTGCGCCTGCAGGACGGTGAACAGGTGCACCGACATGGCCGTCGAGATCATCGCGCTCATCGTGGTGACGATGGCCAGCAGCACGAAGACCGGGCGGGCCGGCCGCGGCATGCGCGCGGGCGGCTGGCCGGAAGGACCCGGTCCGGTCCTCGGATCCGGCCGTAGCGGCGGATTGGCCCTGGGCAGCGCCATGACATAGACCGGGACGGCCACGAGAAGCTGGATCACGGCATAGACGAGGCAGGTCCCGCGCCATCCCACTTCCGACACCAGCAGGGCCGACAAGGGCCAGCACACCGTGCTGGCGAACCCGCCGAACAGGGTCAAAGTGGTGATCGCCTGGCGGGCTCCCTGGCCGTAGATCCGGCCGAGCGTGGCAAAGGCCGCGTCATAGAGGCCCGCTCCCATCCCCAGGCCCAGGATCACCCAGCCGGCCAGGAAGACCGGCAGGCCGGGTGCGATGGCCAGGATCGTCAGGCCGATGACCAGTAGGAGGGCGCTCAGCACGAGCACCGGCCGTCCGCCGCGACGCTCGATGGAACGACCGACCATCGGCGAGACCAGACCGGCAATGAGCAGGCCCAGCGACAGCCCGCCGACGATCCAGGCGAGCGGCCAGCCCGTGTCTCGCATGACCGGCTGGGCCAGGACGGCCAGCAGGTAGTAGGAGGAGCCCCAGGCGAGGATCTGCGTGATGCCCAGGGCCGGGATGATCACGATCCGGCGGGCGGGCAGCCCGTGCGGGTCCGCCGCTGCGATCCGCCCGGCCATGGTTCAGCAGCAGCCGGCTGTGGCGCCAACCGGTTCCGATGCCGGCTCGCTGCAGCCGCACCCTGCCAGCCCCTCCGCCTTGGCCGATGCATCCTGGGCGCAGCAGGCGGCCACCCCGGCTGGTGCCGGCCCGTTGCAGCAGGCCGAGGCCTTGTCCGGCACCGGGCCGCTGCAGATGCCGGTCTCGGGCAGGACGAGCTCGACCCGCCGGGCCGCCTCCTCGTCGCCGGCCAGATGCGCCACCACGGACCGGGCCTGCTCGTGCCCGGTCGCCAGCAGGAAGGTGGGCGCGCGACCATACGACTTCATGCCGAGGATGAAGAAGCCAGCCTCCGGCTGGGCGAGCTCGGCTGCGCCATGGGGCCGGACGGTGCCGCAGGAGTGCTCGTTCGGGTCGATGAGCGGTGCCAGGATGCGCGGGCATTCCAGCGCAGGATCGAGGTCGAGGCGCAGCTCGTGCAGGAAGCCGAGGTCGGGGCGCAGGCCGGTGGCGACGATCAGCTCATCGGCTTCGATGGCCTCCTCGCCGCCAGCGCCCAGGCCGACGAGCAGCAGGGAGCCGCCTTGCCCACGTTCGATGCGGTCGAGGGCGAAGGGTGCAACCGGACGGACGACCCCTTGCTCGACGAATTGCCTCGCCTGCGTGCCCAGTGCGCCCCGCTGCGGCAGCTGGTCGGCGGCACCGCCGCCAAAGCTGCGCTGGAGGCTCGCGCGCCGCACGGCCCAGGTTAGGTGCGTCGCAGGCTCCTGCGTCTTGAGCTCCGCCAGGCTCAGCAGGCTGCCGATCGCCGAATCGCCGGCACCCAGCACCAGGATCCGTCTGCCGGCATAGCGTTGCCGCTCGGCACCCAGCACGTCCGGCATGCCGTAGCGGATATGGCCGGCAGCCGCGCGCTCGCCGATGGCCGGCAGCCCGCTGGCACCAGCCGGGCTGGGGGAGAGCCACGTGCCCGATGCGTCCAGGACGGCCCGCGCGAAGAAGCGCCGCTCGGCCCCGTCGGCCTCGACGACATGGATCTCGAACGGCTGCGCCGCGCGGCCCGGGGTCTTCACCTTGCCGAGGCCGGTCCGGCCGATGCCGACTACCCGGGAGCGCAGGTGCAGGTGCGGGGCGATCTCGGGAAGTGCGGCCAGCGGCTCCAGGTAGCGCTCAGCCAGCTCGGTGCCGGTCGGAAAGGCATCGTCCTGGGGCGACTGCCAGCCATGCCGTTCCAGTAGGGCCACGGCGGCACGGTCGAGGTTCAGGCTCCAGTTCGAGAACATGGGCACGTGGCCCCAGTCGCGCACGGCGGCGCCGACCTTCTCGCCCGCTTCCAGGATGACCGGGACGATGCCGTAGCCCAGCAGATGAGCTGCTGCGGCGAGGCCGATCGGGCCGGCACCGATCACGACGACAGGAAGCTCGTTCACAGGACCTTCTCCATCTATGCATCGGCCATCGAGGCTACAGGACAAAAAAAGACTAGCGGCAGCAGTCGGACGGCTTGGGTGCCAGGACCAGCCGCTCGGTGTCGACCAGCGCACGGGTGACGTCCATCCAGGCATCCACACCCACGGCGAAGGCCTCCCTGCCCTTGTCGGTGAGCGTGTAGGTCTTGCGCTGGCGGCCGGAGACCACGCTCGCCTCGGAGGTCACGTAGCCGCCCTCCTCGAACTCGCGCAGCACCGGATAGATCGTGCCCTCGGTGGGGGAGCAGCAGCCATTGGTGACGCGCTCGACCGCGCGGGTGATCTCGTAGCCATGCATCGGCCGCTCGTGCAGCACGCACAGGATGAAGAACTTGGACAGGCTCATCTTGATCGTGCCGGTCCAGTAGGCCCGACTGGTATAGTCGGGCGCCTCGCGCGGCACGGCTCGTAGAGCGGGTTTCCTGGTCATCGGGAAAGCCTATACCTCGATGTCCTATGGGTCAAGATTCGGGCACGGCAGGACGGGGCGGCAGCGTCCGACACGGCTCTTGTCGCCCCCCTGGCGTCACCCGCGCTGCGGCACCTTGCGCGCGACCGGGACCCCGCCGCCTTCCTTTGCGAAATGATGCTGGGTCCGATTCGCGAAGGCGACCAGCGACAGCATGACCGGGACTTCCACGAGTACGCCCACGACCGTCGCCAGCGCTGCGCCGGACTGGAGGCCGAACAGGCTGATGGCGACCGCCACGGCCAGCTCGAAGAAATTGGACGTGCCGATCAGGGCGCAGGGGGCAGCGACGTTGAAGGGCACCCGCCACATCCATGCGGCTGCATAGGTGATCCCGAAGATGCCGTAGGACTGGATCAGCAGCGGCACGGCGATCAGGGCGATCAGGACCGGCTGCTCGAGGATCACCTGACCCTGGAAGCCGAACAGGACGACGACGGTCGCCAGCAGGCCGATCACCGAGAACGGCTTCACCGCCGCCGTGAAACGCGCAACGGCGGTTTCCGCGCCTGCCTCCCGGTCGGCGCTGGCAACGATCCAGCGGCGGGTGAGCGCGCCGGCGGCAAGCGGGATCAGGATATACAGGGCGACGGATAGAAGCAGGGTTTCCCAGGGGACGGTGATGTTGGTGACGCCCAGCAGCAGGGCGACGATCGGCGCGAACGCGAAGATCATGATCACGTCGTTCACCGACACCTGCACGAGCGTATAGGTCGCGTCGCCGCGGGTGAGCTGCGACCAGACGAACACCATCGCGGTGCAGGGGGCAGCACCGAGCAGGATCAGGCCGGCGATGTATTGCTGCGCATCGGCGGGCGCGATCAGGCTCGCGAACACATGGTCGAAGAAGAGGACACCGAGCGCTGCCATCGTGAACGGCTTGACCAGCCAGTTCACGACGACCGTCAGGACCAGTCCCTTCGGCCGGTCGCCGATATGGCGCAGGCTGGCGAAGTCGACCGCGACCATCATCGGATAGACCATCGCCCAGATCAGGACGGCCACCACCAGGTTGACGGATGCGTACTCCCAGGAGGCCAATACTTCGAAGGCGCCGGGGAACAGGTTGCCGAGCGTGAGGCCCGCGAGGATGCACAAGGCCACCCACAAGGAGAGCCATTTCTCGAAGAAGCCGATACCGGCTGCCGGGGATGCCAGCGCATCCGCGGCCCGGTTGGGATGGGTCGTGGTGGTCATGATGCTCCGCTAGCGCTGGGCGGCCGCAAGCGCCTGCCCGGATGCGCGGTCCTTCGGAAGGAAAGTGGCGATCAGCCAGCTGGCGACCAGGAACAGGGTCGAGGCGCCCAGGCAGCCGATCACGCCATAGGCCTGGTAGGTCAGGCCGGACAGGAGGCAGCCGACGAGGCGTCCCCCGGCATTGGCCATGTAGTAGAAGCCGACATCCAGGGTCACCCGCTCGGCCGTGGAATAAGCGAGGATGAGGAAGGAGTGGAGGGAGGAGTTGAGGGCGAACGCCACCCCGAACAGGCCGAGACCCACCACCAGCAGCAGCCCCGGATCCAGGACCGACGGGACGGGCCCTTGCGGCTTGGCGGCCGTAACGAGCACGTCCCAGGGCAGGGCTGCCGCCAGGACGAGCGCCAGGGCGAGCGGGATGACCGCCAGCACGAGCGCCCAGAGCCTGGCCGCCCGCACCTCGGCGGCCAGGCCCGTGGCCGTGCGCCGGACGAGGCCGGGGGCGGCTGCCTGGACGAGGCCGTAGCCGATCACCCAGGCGGCGAGGAAAGTCGCGACCTGCATGTAGTGCCAGCCGGCCACGTCGTAGAGGAAGACCGGGATGCCCACGACGAACCAGATGTCCCGGGCACCGAACAGGAAGAAGCGGGCGGCGGAGAGCAGGTTGATCTCCGGCGACTTGGAGAACAGCCCCTTGAGCGGCGCCTTGGCCTTGGTCCGGCCCATCTCTGCCGGCAGGGCCGCCAGGACGAGCGCCAGGATGCAGCCCAGGCAGGCGGCGAGCAGCAGGAGCCCGCCCTTGAAGCCGAGGGTCGCCAGCAGGAGGCCGCCCAGGAAGAAGCCGATGCCCTTCATTGCGTTCTTCGATCCGGTCAGGATCGCCACCCACCTGAACAGGGCGCCCTCGGCGTTCTCCGGCACGACCAGCTTGATCGCGCTCTTGGAGCTCATCTTGGTCAGGTCCTTGGCGATCCCGGCCAAGCCCTGCACCGCCACGGCATAGACGACCGACAGCCAGGCCGGCCATCCGGGGTCGAGCAGCGAGAGGGCGAGCAAGGAGACGATCTGCAGGACCAGCCCGCTATAGAGGGTCAGCTTCAGCCCGAAGCGTGCGGCGATCCAGCCGCCCAGCAGGTTGGTGAGGATGCCGCAGGCCTCGTAGAGGACGAACAGGGTCGCGACCTGGAACGGCGTGAAGCCCAGCGTGTAGAAATGCAGCAGCACCAGCATGTGCAGGGCGCCGTCGGTGACGGTCTCGCCCCAATAGGCTGCCGTGACGATGCCGTAGCTGCGCAGATTCATCCGCCCGGCCCTAGCGCTGCAGCGCGCGGCCGACCTTGGCCGCAAGCTCGGTCAGCCGGCAGGCATAGCCCATCTCGTTGTCGTACCAGGCGAACACCTTCACCGACGTGCCGTCCACGACCATGGTCGAGGGGCCGTCGACGATGGCCGAGCGCGTGTCGCTGCGGAAGTCGACCGAGACCAGCGGCCGGTGCTCGAAGCCCAGGATGTTCTTCAGCGGTCCGTCCGCCGCCGCTGCGCTGAACAGCCCGTTCACCTCCTCAGCACTGGTCGGGCGCTCCACCTCGAACACCGCGTCGGTGAGCGACGCATTGAGGAGCGGCACGCGGATGGCATGGCCGTTCAGCTTGCCCTGCAACTCCGGGTAGATCAGCCCGATGGCGGTGGCCGAGCCGGTCGTGGTGGGTACCAGCGAAGCCAGGGCCGAGCGGGCGCGCCGCAGGTCCTTGTGGGGCGCGTCGACCAGCACCTGGGTGTTGGTCACATCGTGGACGGTCGTGATCGCGCCATGGCGGATCCGGAGGTTATCGTGGATCACCTTGACGACCGGTGCCAGGCAGTTGGTGGTGCAGGAGGCAGCGGTCAGCAGCCGGTGCTCGGCCGGATCGTAGAGATGGTCGTTGCAGCCCATCACCACGTTCAGGGCACCCTTCTTCACCGGTGCCGCAACGACGACCGTCTTCACGCCGCGGTCGAAGTAGGGTGCCAACGATTCGGCGGTCACGAACTTGCCGCTGCACTCCAGCACGATGTCGATGCCGAGGTCACCCCATGGCAGGTCGGCCGGCTTCGATGCCTCGGTGAACGCGATCCGCCGGCCGTCGACCAGGATCGCATCGTCCGCCGGCTCGATCCGGCTCCGCCACCGGCCATGGACGCTGTCGAATTCCAGGAGGTGGGCGGTCGCCCTTGGACCGCCCTTGATCTCGTTGACATGGACGATGTCCAGCGCCGGCTGGCCGGGGCCCGCACCACCGAAGGCCGCACGGAGCGCCAGCCGCCCGATCCGGCCCATGCCATTGATCGCGATCCTCACGATGCCAGGTCTTCGGCAGCGTCGGGACGGAGCCGGCCAATGGCTTCCACCTGCCGGGTCAGGGAGAGCCGGTCGAGCGACGCGATCGGCAGCGAAGCGAAGATGCGGATGCGGCGGTTCAGCATCTGGAAGGCTTCGCGGAAGGCCAGCATGCGGAAGGTCTCGCTGCCGACGACGGCCGACGGATCCGGCACGCCCCAATGCGCGGTGATCGGCTGGCCCTGGAGCACCGGGCAGTTCTCGCCCGCGGCCTGGTCGCAGAGCGTGAACACGAAGTCCATCACCGGCGCGTCCGGACGAGCGAATTCCTGCCAGGACTTCGAGCGCAGGCCCTCGATGGGCAGGCGCTGTTCCTGGAGGAGGGCCAGGGCCAGCGGGTTGACCTTCCCGCGCGGGGCGGAGCCCGCGCTGTAGGCCTTGAACCTGCCGGCGCCGAACTCGTTGAGCATGGCTTCGGCGAGGATGCTGCGGGCGGAATTGCCCGTGCACAGGAACAGCACGTTGAACACGCGATCGGTCATGACATCGCCTTCTCGGGTAGGCAGCACGGTGTCAACGCGGCGATCAACGGTGCGCAAAGCTCGGACTTGCCGCCGCAGCAATCGGTGACGAGGAACAGGGTCAATTCCCGCAGCCTGTCCAGGTCGGCCCGGTAGATGATGGAGCGGCTGTGCCGCACTGATGTCGCCAGCCCGGCTCGCGCGAGCACGGCCAGATGGGCGGACATGGTGTTCTGCGGCACGCCCAGCCGACGCGCGACCTCGCCTGCCGGCAGCCCGTCCGGCTCATGCCTGACGAGCAGCCGGAAGGTTTCCAGCCGGGTGATCTGTGACAAGGCCGCAAGAGCTTCGGTCGCTTCGATTGCATCCATGTATCCAGGAATCCAGATATAATGGTCGGTGTCAAGATGTGCAGTTGCCCCGGGCCAACTGCTCCAGGACGCTTTGCGGGAGCCTACCGGCCCTTGGCGGCACCCTCCCGGCGCGGGTCGACCCCGCTCTCCAGCCGGTCCCCGTCAATCCGGATGGCGTGCAGCCCGCTGTTCAGGGCCTTGACCTGGACCTGCTGGCCGCGCGCCTCGAAGGCGGCCTGGAGCGACGCGGCGTCGGTCCCTTCCTCCAGCTCGACCGGGCCGTTGCGGCTGAGCACATGGCCCATGGCGACGGCTTCCTGCGGGCTCATGCCCCAGTCCAGCACGGCGACCAGGGCCTGGGCGACATAGCCGATGATCTGGCTGCCGCCGGGCGAGCCGATCAGCAGCATCGGGTCGTCCTTGCCGTCGAACACGATGGTGGGCGCCATCGAGGAACGCGGCCGCTTGCCCGGCTCCACCCGGTTGGCGACGAGCCGCTCGCCCTCCGTTGGCGTGAAGGCGAAGTCGGTGAGTTCATTGTTGAGGAGGAAGCCGCCCACCATCAGCCGGCTGCCGAAACCGTTCTCGATGGTGGTGGTCATGGAGATGGCGTTGCCCTCGCCATCCACGATGGCGATCTGGCTGGTGCCCGGCAGCTTGTCGCTCTCGTCCGGGGCGAGCAGGGCTGCCTCGCGCCAGGGCGGATTGCCCGCGGCGGCCTTCGGGATCGAGCTGTCGAGCCGGATGGCCTGGGCACGGGTGGTCAGGTAGGCCTGGTCGAGCAGGCCGCGCACCGGCACCCGGACGAAGTCGCTGTCGGCCAGGTAGAGATTGCGGTCGGCAAACGCCAGCTTGGAGGCCTCGACCAGGGCCTGCATGCCGTCCACGCCGGCACCGAGCCCCTGCATGTTGACATGCTCCAGCATGCCCAGGATCTGCAGGACGGCGATGCCGCCGGAGCTGGGCGGTCCCATGCCGCAGACCCGATAGGCACGGTACGGCCGGCACACCGGCGGGCGCAGCACGACGCGATAGTCGGCCAGGTCCTGGCGGGACAGCGTGCCCGGGTTGACCGGCGCCGAGCCGACCGCCGCGACGATGTCAGCACCTAGCTGCCCGCGGTAGAAGGGTGCACTCCCCTGCTCGGCCAACAGGCGCAAGGTCGCGGCGAAGGCGGGATTGCGCAGGACGGACCCTGCCGCAAGCGGCTGGCCGTCCGTGCCCAGGAAGTAGGACCGGGTCGCCGGGAAGGCACGGAGTTGCTCGACATTGCCCGCGATGGCGCTGGCCAGCCTGGGCGAGACGGGAAAGCCGCGCTCAGCGAGGTCGGCGGCGGGCGATACCAGATCCGCCCAGGCCAGCCGGCCGTGCAGCCGGTGCGCCAGCTCGAGCAGCGCCAGTGTGCCAGGCACGCCCACCGACTTTCCGCCCGGCACCGCCTCGTCGAACGGCATGGGCGTGCCGTCCGGCCGCAGGAACAGGTCGGGTGCTACCGCCCTTGGGGCAGTCTCGCGGCCATCGAAGCTGGTAAGCTGCCTGGCCTTTTCGTCCCAATGCAGCAGGAAGGCCCCGCCGCCGATGCCCGAGGATTGCGGCTCGACCAGGTTCAGGACGAACTGGGCGGCGACCATGGCGTCGACCGCACTGCCGCCGCGCGCCAAGACGGCCTCGCCGGCCTCGGTCGCCAGCGGGTTCGCGGTGACGATCATGTGGCGCGTGGCGGTGACCGCCTGCCGCTCCGCCCGCCCGCTCGGCGCCTCCTGCGCCCGGGCGAGGGACGGGGCGAGCATGGCGATCTGGCACCAGATCAGGATGAAGATGATCCGCGGTCGCATCGCTCGCCTCCCCGACATGAGGCCGTAGTGTCGTCGCTTGGCCCGCGCGAGCCAAGCGGTGGAAGGCGGTCAGCTTCCCGTATATTCCAGGATGAACAGGCCCCCATTGTAGTCGTTCGAGTAGATCACCCCGTTCACGTCCACGTAGATGTCGCAGGACTGGATCACCTGCGGGCGGCCCGGCCGGTGGTCCACCAGCCGCGTCGGCTTGGGCGGCACGAACGCGGCGAGCTCGTAGGGGCGGTACTGGTCCTTGATGTCGAAGATGCGGATGCCGGCATTCTGGTAGGTCGTGAAGATGCGCTCGGAGCTGACATAGCTGTCCGGGCGGTTCTCGTGCAGGTTGTGCGGGCCAAAATGGCCGCCCTTCTTCGCATAGTCCTCCTCGTCGGGCGACTTGAAGGTTGAGATGCTGATCGGGTTGGACGGCTCCCGGTTGTCGAAGACCCAGATCAGCTTTTCGCCGTCTTCCTGGTGGTCGAGCACGGCCTCGTCCAGCACCACCAGCAGCTCGCGGTCGGGCAGTGGCAGGCAGTTATGGGTGCCGCCGCCGAACGGGGGCGACCAGTTGCGGTGGACGATGAGCTTGGGGTCATGCCGGTCGGCCACATCCAGCACCACCATGCCGGCATCGCGCCAGGCGCAGTAGGCGGTGTCGCCGGCGATGATCGGATGGTGGAGGCCAAAGCGCCTCGTCGGCGCCCAGTCCGGCGTCTCGCCGGCCGCCTGGTTCATGCCGGGGATCCACCAGCGACCGGCGGGCACCGGCCTGGTCGGGTCCGCCATGTCGATCGTCATGAAGATGTAGTCGGTGAATCCATCGAGCAGCACCGAGCAGTAGGCCCAGCGGCCGCCCGTGTACCAGATGCGATGAACGCCGCCCCCTTCCACGGGCATGAAGCCGATCTGCCGGGGCTCTCCTGGCCTGGAGATGTCGTAGACCGTCATCCCGGCGGTCCAGTCGCGGCTGGCATCGGCCGCCTTCGCCTCGGCCGTGCCCACCTTCTTGCCGAGCGATCCCTTGTAATAGGCCTTCTCGTCCTGGAATTCGGCTGCCGCGAACATGTCCTTGGCGTTGATCACCAGCAGGAGGTCGCCATGCGTCTGGAGGTGAATGTTCCAGCTGTTGGGCGGGGCCGCCATGTAGGCTGTGGGCTTCGGGTTCGCCGGATCGCGCACGTCGACAATGCTGAAGCCCTTGGAGAACATGTGGCCCACATAGGCGAACCCCTTGTTCACCATCAGCTGGACGCCGTCGGGCCGCCCACCCTGGTCGCTGTGGCCGATCAGGCGGAGATTGCGGGCGAAATCAGGAGTCGGCAGGTCTTGGCTCGCCAAGGACGGTCTCCGGTCACGATGATGACGTCATGAGGAAGCGGGTGGAGCCTGACTGCCCCACCCGCATGGGCCCGCTGCTCAGCCGGCAGCGCCCCAGATCTTCTGGTAGGCGTCGGTGTAGCCGTTGTCGGGGTCGTAGATCCCCTTCATGCCACCGTCCTTGTCGATGTTGGTCGGCAGGAACAGGTGAGCCGGCGCCACGTAGCCCGAGTCCTTCTCGCCCGCGAAGGCGCGGTTGGCCTCGTCCACGATCTGCCAGCCATGCAGCCGCAGCGGCTCGGCCACCGTGCCGACCTGGTATTCCGACTGCGCGATCCGCTGGAACGCGGCGGCACTGCCGTCGCCGGCGGAGATGTTGCGGGGATGGCCATCGCCAGCGATGCCAGCCGCGGCCAGCGACGGCGCCATGAAGTCGAAGGTCAGGTCGTTGATCGACAGGCCGTAGGTCCACTGGTCGCCATAGCGCTGCAGCAGGGCGGTGGTCAGCGGCGGCATGCGCGAGCTGGCATCCGCCAGCGGCGTGTCGACCACCTCCAGCAGCTTGCAGGTCGAGCAGGCCTTGATGATGTCGGCCATCGCGTCCGACTTGGCGATGGCGATCTCGTAGACGCTGTCGGTGAAGATCACGACGCCGGCCTTGCCGTCGGATTCGGCCACCGCATAGGAACCCGCCGCCTTGGCGACTTCCAGCGGATCGGTCGTGATGTTCGTGAAGATCGGCAGGCTGTCATGCGGCCCGGCCTTGGCATAGGCATGCCAGCCCAGCACCTTGATGCCCTGCTTGGCCGCTTCCTCGATGGCGCTGGCCTGCTCGGCGGCATCCACGCCGCCCAGGATGATGGCGTCGGGCTTGGACGCGATCGCCTGGTTGAGCGCGGACGAGCGGGCCGAGACGGAGCCCTGGCCGTCCAGGACACGCACCGTCCAGCCGATCTTGGCGGCCGCCTCCTCGACCCCCTCGCCCACGCCACGGGCGCCGCCGTTGCGCTGGTCGGTCGAGACATAGACGAGGGTCTTGCCCTCGGCCGCCTTCGGCCCGGACGTCGGTCCGTCCCATGGCGGGTTGGGCTTGCTGACCTTCTCGACATACGCTTTCGCATCCGCGATCGGATCGGCCAGGGCCGGCAGCGAGCCGGCCGCGAATACGGCGAAGCCCAACAGGGCCAGGGCCGACGTCGACATGAACTTCATGATTCCTACCTCCCTTGAGACGTGCGCAGGCTCTTTTGGCCCCGCCCGCGCTTGCGTTGGGCGTAACCGGCAAGGCCGATGGCCAGGAGCAGGGTCACGCCGTTGAACAGCGGCTCCACGTAGAAGGCGCCGCCGAGCTGCTGGATGCCGGAGATGCCGACCGCCAGGATCGCCACACCGGCGATCGTTCCCCAGACATTGACCCGGCCCGGTCGGATGGTGGTGGAGCCCAGGAAGGCGCCGACCAGGGCGGGCAGAAGGTATTCCAGCCCCACGCTCGCCTGACCGATGCGAAGGCGCGCCGCCAGCACGATCCCGGCCAGCGCGCCGATCAGGCCCGAGGCCACGAAGGCGCCGATGACGTAGCGGCGGGTCGGGATGCCGTTCAGGGCAGCCGCGCGCGGATTGGCGCCGATCGCGTAGAGGTAGCGGCCGATCGGCAGGTACTCCGTGACGATCCAGAGCAGCAGCGCCAGGGCCAGCACGTAGTAGGCCGCGATCGGGATGCCGAAGGGCATCAGCGTGTAGATTGAAGTGAAGCCCTTGGGCAGCATGCCGATGACCTGCCGCCCTTCCGTGTACCACAGGGCGATCGCATAAAGGACGGTGCCTGTCCCCAGCGTCGCGATGAAGCTGTCGATATGGGCGAGCTCGACCAGGAGGCCGTTCAGGAGCCCCAGCAGGCAGCCCATCAGGAGCACGATCAGCACGACCACCGGCCATGACAGGCCGAACTGCGTCTGCAGCGCGATCGCCATGATGTGCCAGAGCACGATCCCGTAGCCCACCGTCAGGTCGATCCGTCCGGCCATCATCGGGATCATCGCTGCCAGCGAGAGCATCGCGATGATCGCCTTGTCGCCCAGGATCGAGCGCAGGTTGAGCATGGTGGGAAAGGTCGCCGGCAGGAGCAGCGAGAAGAACAGGATCAGCAGCACCGTCAGGATGGGCAGGCCGTAGACGGGCAGAAGCCGGGCGGCGCGCTCGCCCGGCGCTATGGCGGCCAGATCGGCGCGGGTCGGCTCCAGGGCGGTGGACTTGATCGACTGCATCAGCGCACGTCCATCGGCGAAGTGGCGGGTGGTGCCAGCGAGGCTGCGGCCAGGAGATTGCCGGGCTCCAGCGCCTCCCCCTCCAGCTCCGCCACGATCCGGCCGTTGCGGAACACGAGGGCGCGGTGGCAGATGGCGGCGACCTCCTCGAAATCGGTCGAGACCAGGATCACCGACAGGCCACGGCCGACCGCTTGCGCAAGCAGCCGGTAGATCTCGGCCTTCGCACCGACATCTACGCCGGCGGTCGGATCCTCCAGGATCAGCACCTTGCCGCCGATCCGCATCCAGCGCGCCATCACCACCTTCTGCTGGTTCCCGCCGGACAGCGTCTCGATGGGTGCAGCCGGGTTGTTCGGCGACAGGCCCACCTGCCGGCCCAGCGTCGCCGCCTCCGCGGCCTCGGCCTGGGGCTGGCGCCAGCCGAACATGCCGCGGCCGGTGGCGCGCGGGTTGATGAACATGTTCTCGCGCACGTTCAGGCCGTGTGCCACCGATTCGGCGATCCGGTCGGCCGCCACGAAGCCGATGCCGCTGCGGATGGCCCGCGGTGGCGCCTGCAGGTCGGGGTGGCCGCCGTCCAGCCGGATCTCGCCGCCCCGCCTGGGCACCGCCCCCACGAGCACGCGACCCACCGCCTCCTGGCCGGCGCCGCGCAGCCCGACCAGGCCGATGATCTCGCTCCGGCGCACCTCCATCGACAGGGGCCCCGCCTCGTCGGTCAAAAGGTCGGTGAGGGACAGCACCGGCACGCGCTCGGGCGGCGGCGGACGGACGAACAGGCTGTCCGGTGGCCGGCCGATGATCGCGCGCACCAGCTGCCTGGGGTCAGCTCCCTGCGTCAGGCGGCTGTCGACCAGCATCCCGTCGCGCAGCACCATCATCCGGTCGGAGATGGCGAAGATCTCGTCCAGCCGGTGCGAGACGTAGATCATCGCGACGCCGTTGCGCTTGAGCCCGCGCAGCACCTCGAACAGGCGCTCGACCTCGTCCTGGGGCAGGCTCGCGGTCGGCTCGTCCAGCACGAGCACGCGTGCGTCGACGCCGACCGCCCGCGCGATCGCCACGAGCGACTTCTCGGTACGCGACAGATCGTGGATGCGGCTGTCCGGATCGATGTCCGGCGCGATCGAGGCGAGCGTCGACCGTGCCGCGTCGGCGACGCGCCGCCAGTCGATCAGCCCACGGCGCCGGCGGAAGCCCTGGGCCAGCGCCATGTTCTCGGCCACCGTCATCCAGTCGATCAGGCCCAGGTCCTGGTGGATGAAGGAGATGGCTCCCTTGCCCAGCACGGGGTCGAAGGGCTTGCCGGCCAGGCTGATTTCGCCGCTGTCGGGCACATGCACGCCGGCCAGCATCTTGATCACCGTGGATTTGCCGGCCCCGTTCTGCCCGAGCAGGGCCAGGATCTCGCCCGGGAACAAGTCCAGGTCGAAGTCACGGACAGCGATCGTCCCGCCGAACTGCTTGCCCAGGCCACGCAGCGACAGTACCGGCTCCAGCGCGGCCGGATCGTGCGCGAGCTTCGACACGGCGACACTTGGCACCCGCTCTCGACCTCCCTGATGCGGCCAAGGGTTACTTGTCCTTTGGCCGTCCTTGTCTTATCGCTTCATGCAACGGTGGCATTTCATAGACAGAAGGGCAACTTCTTTTTGCAATCGGTCACGACTACCCAGCGACTGCTGCGCACGGCGTCCGACTTCGTCGCGGCGGCGACGCCCGATCGCCTCCTGGCGCCGGACCCGGTGGAGGTCGAGCGGGCGGTGCTGCTGGCGGCGGATGCATGGCAGGAGGGGAGCCTGGGCGATCCCATGCACAAGCTGGTCCTGGTGCGCGCCGGCGTCATGGATCTGGAGGGTGCCTCCGGCGGATGGCTGGTCCTGCCGGGGCACATGGTGTTCATCCCGGCCGATCGCGCCTTCTCGCTGCGGACCGGGCCGGGCACCAAGCTGGAGGTCGTGCATCTCGATCCCGCCCGCACCACCTGGCACCATCACGGTTGCTGGGTGGCCGCCGCGACGCCGCTGGCCGCCAGCCTGATCGAGCGGGCATTGGCCTGGGATGCGGGCGAGGCCAGCCGCGCTCCGCTGGCGCCATACCTCTTCCGCACGCTGGCCCTCCTGTGCGGCGAGATCTTCTCAGGCCCGCGGATGCTCTGGTTGCCGGCCGCGAAGAGCACAGAGATGCGCAACGTCGTGCACTACCTGTCCGGGAACCTGGCCAACGCCTCGGCGGGCGACGCGGCGACCGCTGCGGGACTGTCGGTGCGCACCCTGCAGCGGCGCTGCGTGGACGAATTCCAGATGAGCTGGCGCGCTTTCCTGCGCGAGGCCCGGATGATGCGCGCGCTGGAGTTGCTCATGCTCGGCCACTCGATCAGTGCGATCGCCGGCTTGGTCGGCTTCGAGAGCGTATCCGCCTTCACCGTAGCCTTCGGCCAACGCTTCGGCCGGCCGCCGAGCGAGTATCCCAGGCCGGCGGAACTTCCCCCGTCGGGACGCTAGGCGACCAGGCGGCACAACGGCTCGGAAGGGCCGTCAGTCGCCCGGACGAGCGCTCGGACCTTCGCCGCCGAGGCCGGAGGGACCGGCCTGCGGTCCCCAATCATTCATTCCTGAACCTTCGTCGGCCCGGTCCTGGATACTCTCCGTGCAGGCAGCAAGCGTGCCTGCCGCAAGGGCCAGTGCCGCGATCATCAGGATCTGGCGGGCGCCACGTCGTAGCATCGGTCTTCCAGCCTCTGTCCTTGTTCCAACCGACAAGACGGACAGGGCAGGAATCGTTCCCTGCGCCCAGCTGGAAACGGCGAACGGCCACCGAAGCGGTCGTCGGCCGTCCATGATCAGCCGAGGCGACGGAACAGGCGACCGCCCAGGCGGAACCAGACGACCCGATCGTGTGCGTCGCGCAGGAAGTTCGCGCGCAGCCCAATATCGTCGACCAGCACGAAGTCGCGCTTGTAGAAGGTGAGCACCCTGGTCGTGCTGTTGTCGCCTTCGCCCTCGATCATCGTCAGGCGGCCCCTGTTGCGGACGATCCGCAGGGGGATGTCGACCGTCACGTCGTCGAACCCGATCTGCTGCGCGGTGTAGCGGCCCTCGTAGGGTGCCAGTTCGGCACCGGTCAGGGACTGCGGCTCCGCAGGCAGGTTGCTCACGCCGGCAAACCGCCGCAGCGCCCAGTCCTGGTAGAAGAACTGGGCGATCAGCAGGGGCCCGGCCTCCGAGTTGGTCAGCATGGTCATCGCGAAGTTCTTCTCCGGGACCAGCATGAGCCCGGAATGGAAGCCTGGCAGGTCGCCGCCGTGGTGCACCACCACCGGCCCCTCGCGCGTCGGGCGCACCATCCATGACACGCCGGCACCGTTCAGCTCGACGAGCAGCGTGCCGCCCGGCCCGACCCGGGTCCACATGCTGTTCAGCGACCTCTTGCTCATCACCCGCCGGCCATTCTCCGCCCGCCCGTCGCCGAGATGGAAGCGGGCATAGGTGACCATGTCGTTGGCGCTGGACAACAGGCCGCCGAACGGATTGCAGCTGCGGGGCAGATAGAGGAGGTCCGGGTCGGCCACCGGCTTGCCGTCCACGACGTCGTGCGGCGTCGCCTGGTTGCCTTTGCCCAGGATCCGGGCGTTGTAGCCGCTATCGGTCATGCCGAGCGGTTCGAGCACCAGCCGGCGGACCGAGGATTCGAACGAGGTCCCGGTGATCGTCTCGATCACCCGGCCGGCCACGGAGATCGCGGCGTTGCTGTAGGAGAAGGTCTTGCCCACCGGCGTGAGCTGCGGCAGCCGGTGGATGTCCCGCACATAGCGGGCCAGCGCCGGCTTATCGGTGCCGGTGTCGTGGTAGTCATAGCCGAGCCAGCCCGCCGAGTGGTTCAGTACCTGCCTCACCGTCACTCCTTCGGCACCCCTGGGCGGCCGGAAGTCCGTGACGTAATGTTTCACGGGCGCATCTAGATCCAGGCGACCTTCGTCGACCAGCCGCATGGCTGCGGTACCGGCGAACGTCTTGCTGTTGGACGCGATGCGGAAGACGGTCCGGCCATCGACTGGCCGCGGATGACGGACATCGGTCACGCCGTAGCCGCGGACATACTCCTTGCCGCGATAGATCAGCCCGACCGCCACGCCGGGGATCCCGAGTTCGCGCATGCCCCGCTGGATCTTCCGGTCCAGCTGCCGGAACAGGTCGGCATCGTCCGGATCGAGATGGGAGGCCGAGACGGCTGCCGGCAGCAGGGCGCCGCCGGCTACCGCCGTCGCCACATGCACGAAACGACGACGGGAGAGGACGCCCTTTTCCGCCGGTTCGTCATCCTCGAGCTGCGCAGTGTCCTTCATCGCGATTCCCTGCTCCCAGCTGGCTCGATGGCCAATGCGCCTCGTTCTGCCAGCAAGGCGCGACGTGGTCGCAAATAACACTGCGCCCGGATGATGAGAAGCGGCGCTCCCATGGTTTCGGCGCCGCGGCAGCAGTCGCTAACGCAAACGCCATAGCAGATAAGCGGAGATGATATTACCGCTTCAGGCGTCCCAAGCGAATGTCGTCTGCCGCCCACATACCTTCTGCAGGACTGTTCCGATCATGTAGTGCGTGGTCCAAGAAGAAATGCCGGAGGTGCTTTGAAAACCGGACCAGGGACTTCGCTGATGCCGCCGTTTCTGCCTTTCACGATTATCAACAGGCAGGCCCCTCGGGATGAAGGGCACTGCGCCAGGAGGCATGGCCTGGGACGGAGCCGGGCGGAGCGAGGCGCCCCGCCCGGCTGGGATCAGGCCGAAGGATATTCCTGCGACTTGAACGTCAGGTGCCGCACCCCTTCCGGCGCATCGGCGATCTTCCGGATGTCGCCCCAGGTCTGCTTGTAGTTCGGGATGACGAACTCGTTCACGCCGGCCGACACGACGTTGCCCTGCACGCCGCTGGGATAGCCGAACAGCATGAAGGCCTGCTTGGGCCTGGCCGACGGTGTCGGATAGACCATGGCCTGCGTGGAGCCGTTGTCGTTGTAGATCTCCACGAGATCGCCTTGCCGCAGGGCCAGCTCCGCCATGTCCTGCGGGTTCATCTCGATGAACGCGTACGGCCAGCGGTCCATGACGAGTTCGTTCTCCTTGTCGAGATAGCCGCTCTGCCAGACATGATTGGCGCGGCCATTGTTGATCAGGAAGGCGAACTTCTCCTTTTCCGCCTGCTTGCCGGCCGCCTGCAGGCCACGCCACTGCGCCTCCATGAACTGCGCCTTGCCGTCCGGCCGGTTGAACTTGCCGTCGGCAAACAGCCGCTTGGTGCCGATGATCCGCCCGCTTCCATCAGCGTCGAGGCCGACCGCCGGCTCCTGGAAGCCGTTCGTGCCCATGGCGCGCAGGCGCTCATAAGTGACGAACTCGCCCCCCTTCTCGTGACCGTGGTAGCCGTCCATGAAGGCGTCTTCCTCGGTCTGCCAGTCGAAGCCCTTGAACCGGTCCGCCACCTCCGCCTTGCCCTGCTCGCGGAAGACGCGCTCCAGGTGGTTGGCGATCCGCGCCGCGATCAGGCAGTCCGGCATCGCCTGGCCGGGCGGGTCCATGTAGCGCTCGGTCAGGCGCATCCGGCGCTCGCCGTTCATCGAGGTGAGGTTCATCTCGCCGGAGGTGGCCGCGGGCAGGATGACATGCGCTGCCTCGCCGATCCTGGTCGGCACGATGTCGACGTCGACCGAGAACAGGCCGCCCTGCCCGATCGCATCGGTGATCGCCTTCACCATGGCGGCGCGGTCGCCGTAGGGCACGGCGTTCATGGCATCCTTCACGATGTCCGTGCGCTTCTTGTAGACGCGCTTGAACTCCATGGCGTTCAGCGTCGTCTTGTAATGGTCGCATCCCCAGACATGGTGGATGCCGCCCTTGCCCTCGATCAGCAGCTTGTCGACATAGGCGGCGGGCCGGCCAACATGGGCATCGGCGGGCCGCGAGTAGCCTTCCTGGTGACCGCCCATGCGCACGCAGCCGCCGCCGGGCCGACCGATATTGCCGGTGGCCAGCGCCAGGTTCACCAGGGCGGCGTTGGTCCGATAGTTGTCGTTGCCCCAGATGAGGCCCTTCTCGTAGGCGAACATCGCGCGGCGGCGCGCCTGGTCCTCCTTTGGCTGGGCGATCCATTCCGCAGCCTTGACGATGTCCTCGGGCTTCAGCCCCGTGACCTGTGCCGCTTCCTCGATCAAGACCTTGTTGGCCGCGAGCGCCTGATCGAAATTGGTGGTCGACGCATCGATGAAGTCCCGGTCCAGCCACCCCTTCTCCGCGACATGGGTGAGCAGGGCGTTGAACAGGACGAGGTCGGTGCCGGGATTGATGGCCAGGTGCAGGACGTTCTCCTTCCCGGCCTCGACCTCGCAGGCATTGATCGTCACCGTCCGGCGCGGATCCACGAAGATGGCGCGGGCCGGCCCGACCGCTTCGTCGCCGAACTCGGCTTTCTTCTTGTCCAGCGAGCTGCCGCGCAGGTTCGGCACCCAGTGGTTCAGGAAATAGTTGGTCTGCGTCTCGAGCGCGTTCGTGCCGACGGCCACGATGGTGTCGGCAAGTTCGGCATCCTCGTAACAATTGTTGAGTTCGCCCACGCCCATGTCGCGGGTCGCATGGACCTCCGAGTTATAGGCCGGGCGGTTGTGGATCCGGATGTTCTTCGCCTTCATGGCGCCGAAATAGAGCTTGCCGGTGCCCCAGGTGTTCTCGTAGCCGCCGCCGGCCCCACCATGGTCGAAGGCGGAGACGAACAGCCCGTCCTCGCCCTGCTGGTCGATCACCGCCGCCGTCACCCTTGCGACCAGGTCGAGCGCATCGTCCCAGCTGGTGGGCTGAAGCTGGCCGTAGCGCCAGACCAGGGGGTCGGTCAGCCGTTGCAGCTGCGTGTTGCGCTGGCGCGAATAGCTCATCTCCGCGATGCGGGCGCCGCGGACCGAGCCCAGGCCCGAGTTCACCACGCAGTCCTTGTCCGGCTTGATCACGAGGTGAACGTCGCGGCCGTCCTGCTTGACAATGTTGTACATTGACGGCGCGTACCAGGCCGCGGTGTCCGCTTCCTGCTGCCTGGACAGATCCACGCCAAACTTGTTCTCGCCGGGTGCCGTGCCGCCCTCGTAGCGGGCATCCCAGCTGTAGGCCTTGTAGCCGCAGCCGACGATGCAGTAGTGGCAGACGACATTATGTTCCCTGGCATCGGCCGGGATGATCGGCAACCGGCCAATCTGGCGCTTGTAGGCCATGTTCTTCCTCCCCTTTCAGAGAATGTTGGACAGCCGGCCGAACAGGAGCTCGTCCACGCCCTCGGCATAGATCTCGCCGGCGTCGTCGACGCGCAGCACGTATTGCGGGAGGTTCTGGGTCGCGTGCCCCCAGATCTGCTGCCCGCCCTTCTCGCAGTCGAAGCGGGAATAGTGGCCAGGACAGTTCAGCGTCCGGTCCGAGCCGTCATAGGTCATCGGGTAGCCCTTGTGCGGGCAGATGGTGGAGAAGCCGACAATGTCCCCATCGGGGCCGACGCCGCCCTGCACGCTCGTGCCGAGCTTGATCAAGACGCCCGGCGCCTCGGCGTCGGGATAGGCGACGTCCAGCGGCTCGTTGACCCGCAGATCCTTCACGTTGGCCAGCCGGTTGGCCGGATACCTGACCAGCGCTCCCCCTGTTGCGGCCTCTGCCTTGGCCGGAAGAACGGCTGCGGCGGCAGCACCGGCGGTCATGACCCCGGCCCCGCTCAGGAACCGACGGCGGCCGACCTCCACAAGGTTCTGGCACCTCTTCATGTTCAACCCCTCCCCAATCACCATCCAGGTCTGGACGCAGAGGTGACTTGCAGGAGCCGTGCCGGATGGGGTTGTAGAAGAAAATCAAAGGGCTATCCGAAACCCATCCTCGCAGGCCGGTGCTGTCCGTTCGGAAACCCGAACATGTTGCGGTGCCGTTGGTTCGGCATGCCGAACGCGACGAGAGACGGCTGCTCAGTCGGCACCGAGATCCAGGCGGCGCATCTTCTCCCAGAGCGTCGTGCGGCCGATGCCGAGAAGCTTCGCCGCCGCCGCCACCTCGCCCCCTGTGGCTTCGAGCGCGCGCAGGATATGCCGCTTCTCCGCATCGGCACGCGCGTCCTCCAGGGAGCCGATCTGCTGTCCCGGGCCGGCAACCGGTCCCGCGGCCTCCGGGAACAGGTCGCCCGGCATCATCCAGGGGCCGAGACCCAAGGCCACCGCGCGCTCCATGCGGTTGTGCAGCTCGCGCACGTTGCCGGGCCAGGCATGGGCGAGCGCCGCCTCCTGGGCCAGCGCGCTGATCCCTTTGAGCGAGCTGTCCATGCGTTCGGTCAGTGCAGCGAAGAAACGCGCCATCAGCCACACCACGTCCTCGGGACGCTCGCGCAAGGGCGGCATCCGGACGGTGACCACGTTGATGCGGTAGTAGAGGTCCTGCCGGAACCGCCCGGCCTGGACCAGGGCCGGGAAGTCGGCGCTGCTGGCCGTGATCAGCCTGCCGCGGAACGGCAGGGGCTGCTCGCCGCCCAGCCGGTGGAAGATCCGGTTCTCGACGACGCGCAGGAGCTTCGCCTGCAAGTCCGGACGCAGCTCCGCGATCTCGTCGAGGAACAGGACGCCGTCGGCGGCCCTCTCCGCATAGCCCAGGTGGCGCTGGACCGCGCCGGTGAAGGCTCCCCGCTCGTGCCCGAACAGCTCGCTCTCCATGAGATCGGCCGGGATGGCCGCGCAGTTGACGGCCATGAAGGGCTTCGACGCGTTGTCCGACACGGCGTGGAGGAAGCGGGCGGCCACGTCCTTGCCCGTGCCGGTCTCGCCGGTGATCAGGACCGGCGAGCCGATCCGCGCGACGCGCCGGAGCAGGCGCTCGACCTCCCGCATCGCGGCCGACGTCCCGAGTGCTGGTGCATGCTCGTCGGCACGGGACCTCATGAGATCGCCGAGGCGGACCAGGAAGTCCGCCATCTCGAACGGCTTGGTGACGTAGTCGGCCGCGCCGGACCGCATCAGGCGGACGGCCTGGTCGATGTCGGCGTGGCCGGTGATGAAGAGGAAGGGCGGAGCATCCGGCGTGCGGGCCACCTGCCGGAACAGCGTCTCGCCGTCCAGGTCCGGCAGGCGGATGTCGCAGACCACGGCCTGGACATGGGCACCCGGCAGCGCGCTGGCCGCCTCCTGCCCTGTCTGCCACCAGCAGACGGCGATCCCTTCCAGCGCCAGGCGCTGGACGAGGCTCTCGCCCATGATCGGGTCGTCCTCGACCAGACCGATCCGGGGTGCGTCAGGCGACAAGCGGCAGTTCCTCGGCTTTGGCGAACGGGACGGTCAGGCGCACGACCGTGCCACCTTCGAGGGGGCGCTCCACCTCGATGGTGCCGCCCAGGTCGGCGACGATCCGGCTCGTGGTCCAAAGGCCGAGGCCGCCTCCATCGGCCAACGGCGCCGCGGGCACGGCGCCGGCCAGGACATTCGCCCCCTCCTCGGGCAGGCCGGCACCGCGATCGGTGACCGTGACGATCAGGTTCGCGCCGACCGGACGGGCCGAGAGCAAGATCCCGGCACCCGCCGGCGAGGCGGCAAGCGCGTTGAGCAGCACGTTCAGGATCGCCTGGCGGACGGGCGTGCTTGGGAGCGGCATGCTGCCCACGATCTCGTTGGTGATCGAGATCCTGACGGCCTTGCGGCGGGCCTCGGGCATGATCAGCAGTTGCAGATCGTCGATGTCCGCCGCCGTCAGGTCGCGTGGCCTCCGGTCGGTCCGGTACACCGCCAGCGTCGTGCGCACGATGTCCCGGATCCCGACCAGGCCACGATCGAGCAGGCCGATGGCGTTGCCTCGGACGCTGGCGTGGTGGCCATGGGACTTGAGGGTGGCGAGCGCGTTGAAGAGCCCGCCCAGCGGATTGTTGATTTCGTGGGCGAGCGAGGAGGTGAGCCGCCCCAGGCTCACCAGCCGCTCCTCCTCCGCGAGTTTCCTCGCCAGCGCCTCGCGCTCGTCCATCGATTGGACCAGGGCATTGTAGGCGCCGAACAGCCGGCCGAACTCGCCGGGGTGGCGGGCGACGACCTCGGCAGCGATCGGCGCCGCCTGCGCAGACCGGGCCTTGGCCAGATGCTCGGTCAGGATCCGTACCGGCCGCATCATCCGCGCCACCAGGAGCCAGCCGCCCGCAGCGAGAAGGAGCGTCAGGGCACCGTTCGTGGCGGCGAGCTTCAGGATCACCTTCCGTCGTTCGGCGGCGAGGTGACTCGTGTCGAAGGCGGCATGGATGACGCCGATGGTCCGGCCAGGATAGGAAAGCTTGCGCAAGGCGCTTGCCGCATCCGCGCCGGCCTGGAAGCTGAAGCTGCGGTCAGGCGAGGCCTGCGCCTGCTGACGTGTGCCGAACGTCGAGCCCAGGGGGTGCCGCCGCGGATCGGACGCTGCCAGCACCAGACCCTCGGCATCGGTCACAACCGTCTCGGTCGGCCGCAGGCCCCTGTGCAGTTCCTGTGCACGCTCGACGGCCTCGAAGATCTCCCAGATGTCCTCCCGCAGGATTGACGGTGCGACGGCGGACGGCAGCCCGTCCAGGTAGCTCTGGGCCAGGTCGCGCAGATGCCGCTCCTGCGTGTCGGCAAGCCCGGCCAGCACCCGCTCGGAGAGGAGCAGCCCGACCAGCACCATGAGGGCTGCTACCGCGAGAGGGACCTTCACCATGATTGGCCAGGAGCGGGGATCGGGGTGCATCGGCATCACCTCACCCGGCCTGAGCGACAAGGGCGACATTGGCCGCAATCGTGTCGAACAAAGCCGGCTCTCCTGCCGCGAATCCGTCGAGCCTCAGCAAGCGGAGGACCGCCTGGCCCTCCGGCACGCCGTTCATCTCCAGCAGCGCCTTGGTCAGGCTGGACAGGCGGCGTTCGTCCACGGGCACGCGCGGAGCTGCGATCGGGGGAAAACCCAGCCACTCCGAGCGATGGAGCACCCGCGTGCGCGCTGTCAGCGCCGGCTCGAGTTCCGCCACGACCTCGTAGACATAGCCATCAACCGATCCGGAGGATGCGAGGCCGCTGGCCACCGCGCGGATGACGTTGCGGTGGCCATAGGTAAAGAACGACCGCGCGAAGAATCCATCCGGCCGCATTCCCTGGCGGGCCAGCAGGGCGATGGTGGACAGAAAGCCGGAATTGGAATCCGGATCCGAGCACGCATGGATATCCCCGCGAAGATCCGCGAAGTCCCGGGTTGTTCGGTCACGGTCGACGATGACATAGGACTGGTAGAGCGGCGCGGCCCGCCACAAGGGCACCGCGACGAGCCGAAGCTCGGCCCGATGCGCTACGAACGGGTAGCCGCAGATCCAGGCCGCATCGAGCTGGCCGGAAGTCAGAAGGGTCGTGATCTCCTGGTAGGTCCGCCGCGTGACCAGGATGACGGGAAGGCCGGTTCGATGCTCGAGATAGAGCTGCAGCCGCGCCAGAAGCTCCAGATCCGAGGTCAGGAACACCGGCGTCAGGCCGAACCGCAGCGGCGCCTCGCTCCCGCCACTTCCCGCCTGGGCCAGACCGGGGATGATCGAAGCCGAGGCGGCCAGACCCAGCACGCAGCGCCGGCCGATCCGCGCGTCGGCAGATGATGTCATCGGCCTCCCAGCCTCGATCTGTTCTTATTTGACACTGTAGCGCTACCCGGGGGCCAAGGGAACCGATGGCCTGCGGCACCTTCATGGGCCGCCTCCGGCCGTAGCGGATCTGTCATCAGACGATAGCGGAGCGACGGTAGCGTGCGCGCGCTGCCGGTCATTTGGCAGGAAGTCGGGAGGTTCTCATGCTCGGTCGGTCGATGTTCGCCGCCATTCTTGTCTCGATGGGCGCCATGACGGCGCAGGCCGCGGAACTCACGGTCTATACCGCCGCGGAAGCAGATCAGCTCAAGGAGTACAAGGCGGCGTTCGAGGCGGCCAATCCCGACATCACGCTGCGCTGGGTACGCGATTCGACCGGCATCATCACGGCCAAGCTGCTGGCGGAGAAGGCGAACCCGCAGGCCGACGTCGTGTTCGCGCTGGCGGCGACATCGCTCATGCTGCTGGCCGAGGAAGACATGCTGGTGCCCTATGCGCCAACTGGCCTTGCCGACATCAAGCCGCTGATGCGCGACCCCGCCGATCCGCCGAGCTGGGTCGGCTCCGCCGTCTGGGCGTCCGCCATCTGCTTCAACACGGTGGAGGCCGAGGCCAAGGGCCTGCCGGTGCCGGCTTCGTGGGAGGACCTGGCGGACCCGGCCTACAAGGGCCAGGTCGCCATGCCGAACCCGGCCTCGTCGGGCACGGGCTTCCTGATGGTGTCGGCCTGGCTCCAGCAGATGGGCGAGGAGAAGGGCTGGGCATTCATGGACAGGCTGAACGAGAATATCGCCAGCTACACCCATTCAGGGTCCAAGCCCTGCCGCCAGGCAGGTGCTGGCGAATATGCGATTGGCCTGTCCTTCGAGTACCGCGCCAACAGGACGATCGGCGACGGTGCACCGATCCGGGCGATCCTGCCGGCCGACGGGCTCGGCTGGGACATGGAGGCCACCGCATTGATCAAGGGCACCGACCAGCCGGACGCCGCCAGGAAGCTCGCCGACTGGGCCACCTCGCCCGAGGCCAACCAGATCTATGCGAAGAGCTTCGCGGTGGTTGCGAAGAACGGTGTCCAGCCGTCGCTCGAGCACATCCAGGGCGATGTCGAGAAGCTGCTGATCAAGAACGACTTTGCCTGGGCGGCCGCGAACCGGGACCGCATCCTTGCCGAGTGGAGCAGGCGCTACGACAGCAAGTCGGAACCGAAGTCATAGGCGGACCAGCCCCGCATTATGGCAGCCGCCCCGCCGGCCGAGCCCTACCTGGTCATTCGAAACGTCACCAAGGAGTTCGGATCCTACCGGGCGCTCGACAACATCAGCCTCGACATCGAGGCTGGTGACTTCGTCTCGTTCCTGGGTCCCTCGGGTTGCGGCAAGACCACCTTGCTGCGAGCCATCTCTGGCCTTGACGTCCAGACCACCGGCACGATCCGGCAGGCCGGCCGCGACATCTCCAACCTGCCGGTCTCCCAGCGCGACTTCGGCATCGTCTTCCAGTCCTACGCCCTGTTTCCGAACCTCTCGATCCGCGGCAACGTCGCCTACGGCCTGGTCTCCACCGGACGTCCCCGCGCCGAAACCGACCGGCGCGTGAAGGAACTGCTCGACCTGGTGGGGCTCGCCGATCAGATCGACAAGTACCCGGCCCAGCTCTCCGGCGGACAGCAGCAGCGGGTAGCATTGGCGCGCGCCCTGGCCCTCTCGCCGGGCCTGCTCCTGCTCGACGAGCCACTCTCGGCGCTGGATGCGCGGGTGCGTGCGCGGCTGCGCGGCGAGATTCGTGACCTGCAGACCCGCCTGGGCATCACCACGATCATGGTGACGCACGACCAGGAAGAGGCGCTGACCATGAGCGACCGGATCGTCGTCATGAGCAAGGGCCGCATCGAGCAGGTCGGCACGCCCGACGAGATCTACGCGCGGCCGGCCACGCCGTTCGTCGCGGACTTCGTCGGCCGAATGAACTTCCTCAAGGGCCGGCTGGCGGCAACGGCGCAAATCGAGGTGCAGGGTGCCGTTTTCCAGATCGCCGAGCCGATGCCGTTCGCGCCGGGCACCGAAGTCACGGTCTGCATCCGGCCCGAAGACGTCGTCGTCCGCCAGATCGACGGCTCCACCCTCAATGCCGTCGATGTGCAGGTCGGCGTGATGGAGTTCATCGGCAATCACTTCGCGACGTCGCTGCATGTGACCGGCACCAGCCTCGGCTTCTCCGCCGACCTGTCCATGAATGACGTGCGCGATCTCGGGATCGCGCCGGGCATCGCGATCCGGGCGAGCCTGCCGCCCGACCGGCTGCGCGTCTTCGCCAGCCCGCCGGTCTAGCAGCCAAGGGAGGCGCTCCTGATGACGGCCGCGTCGGCCATCGGCCCGAGCCACTTGCCCGTGCCCGTGCCCGCCTTGGCAGCACCGGTCCGCCAGCGCCTGGACCGCAACGACATCCTGATGCGGGCCATGCTCTGCACCGTGGCGCTCTGCCTGACGGTGGCGGTGCTGCTGCCGCTCTGGGCGCTCCTGTCGAAGAGCTTCCAGGCATCCGACGGGACCTTTGTCGGCCTTTCCAACTTCCGGGCCTATGCCGGTCATGCCGGGCTCGCGGGCTCGATCTGGAACAGTCTCTGGATCGCCGTCCTGAGCACGCTCATCTGCGTGCTCCTTGCCTTCGTCTATGCCTACGGCATCACGCGCACCCGGATGCCGGGCCGCGCTGTGTTCAGGATGATCGCGCAGATCCCGCTGCTGGCTCCCTCGCTCCTGCCGGCCATCAGCCTGGTCTACCTGTTCGGCAACCAGGGCCTGGCCAAGGGGCTGCTGTTCGGACAGTCGATCTACGGGCCGATCGGCATCGTGATGGGTGAGGTCTTCTGGACCTTCCCGCACGCCCTGATCATCATCACGACGGCACTCTCCATTTCCGATGCCCGGCTGTACGAGGCATCCGAGGCACTTCGGGCAACAGGCTGGCGCACCTTCCGCACCGTGACGCTGCCGGGTGCCCGCTACGGCCTGATCAGCGCGACCTTCGTCGTCTTCACGCTCGTGATCACCGATTTCGGCGTGCCGAAGGTGATCGGCGGCCAGTTCAACGTCCTGGCTACCGACATCTACAAGCAGGTCGTAGGCCAGCAGAACTTCCAGATGGGTGCCGTGGTCGGCCTGATCCTGCTGCTTCCGGCGGTGCTCGCCTTCCTCGTGGATCGCCGGATGCAGCAGCGGCAGTCGGCGCTCCTGTCGATCCGCGCCGTTCCCCATGCGCCCAAGCCCGACCGCCGCACGGATCTGGTCTTTCTGGTCGTATGCCTCGTGATGGCGCTGGCCATCCTGACCGTCATCCTGGTCGCGTTCCTGGCGTCGGTGGCGACGTTCTGGCCATATAACCTGGTTCCGACCTTCAAGAACTACGATTTCGACATGATGGATGGCGGGGGCTGGGGCAGCTACTACAACTCCCTGACGATGGCAGCGCTGACCTCCCTGATCGGCACGTCGGTGATCTTCTTCGGCGCCTACCTCGTCGAGAAGACGCCGCGCTTCCAGCGCATGCGCGGGCTCGTGCAGTTCCTGGCACTTCTGCCGCTCGCCGTGCCGGGCCTCGTGCTGGGGCTTGGCTACATCTTCTTCTTCAACAGCCCGGCCAATCCCCTCAACGTTCTCTATGGCACGATGGCGATCCTGGTCATCTGCACGATCAGCCACTTCTATTCCGTCGCGCACCTGACGGCCGTAACCGCCTTGAAGCAGATCGACCCGGAGTTCGAGACGGTCTCGGCGTCCCTGCGCGTGCCCTTCTATCGCACCTTCTTCCGGGTGACGCTGCCGGTCTGCCTGCCGGCCATCCTGGACATCGCGATCTATCTCTTCGTGAACGCCATGACGACCGTGTCCGCCGTAGTGTTCCTCTACTCGCCAGACACGACGCTGGCGGCGGTGGCGGTACTGAACATGGACGATGCGGGCGATGTGGCACCCGCTGCGGCCATGGCGATGATGATCTTCCTCACGACAGCAGCCGTCCGCTTCCTCTACCTCGGCCTGACGCGCGGGATCCTCGCCCGCTCCCAGGCATGGCGGGCACGATGATCACGTTCGGCGGTGCAAGGTGGCTGCCCGCCGGGGTGGCCCCTTCACCAGGATGAGAGTGCCCGCAGCATCGCCGTCTTCTTGACCAGGTGCGCGTCCATCCGAACCAGCAAGCGGTCGAGCAGATCGATGGCGGCGCCGACCTCAGGGCCCTTGTTCAGCATGACGCACTCGGCGCGCGCCGCCATCGCGGCATCCGTCATCTCGCCTCGCGACGGCGTGCCGTCCTTGACGAGGTCTTCCAGCACCTGCGTGGCCCAGATCACCGGCACGTGGGCGGCCTCGCAGATCCACAGGATCTCTTCCTGCATCTCCGCCAGGCGCTCGAAGCCAATTTCCGCCGCGAGGTCGCCACGTGCGATCATGACCCCGAAGGGACGGCGGCCCACGGAACGCGCGATCAGCGCCGGCAGGTTCCTGACCGCATCGGGCCGCTCGATCTTCGCCACCAGCCCGAGCGGCCGGCCCTCGCCGCCATGCTTTTGCACAGCCGCATCCAGGAGATCGATGTCGGCGGCCTGGGCGACGAAGGAATAGCCGACCATGTCGGCGATCCGGATCACGGTGCCGAGGTCAGCCTCGTCCTTGTCGGTGATCGACGACAGGCCCAGCGCCGTGTCGGGAAGGTTGAGGCCCTTTTCGGGCTTCAGCCTGGCTCCGGCCGCCTTCACGCGGGTCACGCGGACAATGGCCTCGCCGTCGGCAGCCTCGTCGACCACACCCTCGAGCTTGCCGTCATTGTAGAGAACCCGGTCGCCGACGCTCAGGCGCGTGACCAGCTCGGGCAGCGACACCAACGCCGTGAAAGGAAGGTCTGGCGAAGGCTCGGGCGACCCGGCGGCGACCAACCGAAAGCGGCTGCCGACATGGAGCCGCGCCTTCGGGTTGTCGGCGGCCACCGCCTCGATGCGGATCTTGGGGCCGGCAATGTCCATCAACACCGTGAGACGGCGGCCCAAGGCTTCGCCCGCCCAATGAACATGGTCGGCCATCCTGCTCCAGGCTTCACGGTCGTCATGGGCACAATTGATGCGGGCGATGTCCATGCCACGTCGCGCCAGGTCGAGCACGTAGTCGGGGTCGATGGCAGCTTCGCTCGGCAGCGTGACCATGATCCGGCCTCGCCGATGCGGGGATGGCATGCCGAACAGCCGGTCCGTCGCATCGTGCAACGCGGCCTCGCCGGCGAAGAACATCTCCTCGCTTGGCGCCGGAACCGGGCTGACCTGACCTGAAAGCGCTGCCAGCGCGGCGAGCACCGCGTCGAGGGTCGGCAGGACCCGGCTTTCCAGACGGCCGAGGGAGGACAGGCCGCGCCACATCAACCGCCGCTGCAGGCTGCGAATGTCATGGCGTCGGAGAGCGATGTAGCTGGCAAGGTTCTGCACGCCCTGGCCTTGTGCCGCTGCCTCGCCGCCTGCCACGAGATCCCGCAGGATCGCCTGACCATCGTGCTCTACTGCCTGACGCAGGTTGCAGACCGCGGCGAACAGTTGGTGGAGGTCGTCATGGTCGCGCACGCCCACGGAAGGAGCGTTCGTGGTGGCATCATCCGAGGCGTCAGGCATGCTGTTCTTCTGCTCGAGGGGGCTGGGCAACTATCTGCCGCCGCTAGGCTACGCCTCGATGACATCTAGCCCAACGTGGTGCGCGAGCCAGGTGATGTCGTCCGCGCTCCGGCAGGAATCAACGGGCGTTGCGTCCCAAGGTATGCATCCGGCCCAGCCATTTCTGCCGCCCATGTTCGCTGCCCTCGACCGTGCCGATCAGGCTGTCGCCTACCGGGCGGATGCCCACGAAGCGAAGGATGTTGCGCTTCAGGCTCTTCAGGCTGTGCGCCCCGAAGTACCAGCGGTAGACGAGCGACGGCATGCCCATGGTCACGACAATACGCGCGGTCCTGCCGTTCAGCAGCGTCTTCCACTTCATCCCGCCTTCCACCCTGCTGGTCGCAAAGCCTGGCCGCATGACCTGCTCGAGAAAGCCCTTGAGCAGAGCCGGCATGTCGCCCAGCCAGAGCGGGTAGATGATCACCAGATGGTCTGCCCAGGCGATCGTCGTCTGACAGTTTTGGATGTCCGGTGGCGGCATGCCGTCGTCCCAGTCGGCCTTGCTGCGCAGGAGCGGAAAATCGAGCTTGCCGATGTCGATCCGGCGGACCTCGTGTCCTGCTTCCACGGCCCCACGCGCATAGGCCTCGGCCAGCGCATGGCAGAAATGGTCGCCGGTGCCGCTCGGGTGGCCCTGGAGGATCGCGATGTGCCTGGACATGTTTCTACCTGCAGCCTTGCCTGCCTCATCTCACGGCTGGTCCGGAACCAGGACGGCAGCGCCTTGAAGCCGGCCATGCCGCAGATCGGCCAGAGCCTCGTTGGCACGCGCCAGCGGATAGATGGTGGTCTGCGTCTGCACCGGAACCCGTGGCGCCAGTTGCAGGAACTCGTGCGCATCCTGGCGGGTGAGGTTGGCCACCGAGCGGATCACCCGCTCTTCCCAGAGCTGCCGGTAGGGAAAGCTCGGGATGTCGCTCATGTGGATGCCGCCGCAGACGACGGTGCCACCCTTGCGGACCGCTTGCAGTGCCGCCGGAACGAGGCTGCCGACCGGCGCGAAGATCAGTGCCGCGTCGAGCGGTTCCGGCGGCTGCTGGTCCGATCCGCCGACCCATCTGGCACCGAGCTCACGCGCAAAGGCCTGGGCTGCCAAGTCGGCCGGACGCGTGAAGGCGTAGATTGAGCGGCCCTGGAAGGTGGCAACCTGCGCTACGATATGCGCCGCTGCACCGAAGCCGTAGATCCCGAGCCGTTCCGCATTACCGGCCATGGCTAACGTGCGGTAGCCGATCAGGCCGGCGCAAAGGAGAGGCGCACCCGCCACGGCGTCATAGGCGTCGGGCATGGGAAAGCAGTAGGCGGCATCCGCCACCGTGTACTCGGCATAGCCGCCATCGATCGTGTAGCCGGTGAACCCAGGGTGGTCGCATAAGTTCTCCGCGCCGTTCCGGCAGTACCAGCATCGGCCACAGGTACGCCCGAGCCAGGGTATTCCGACTGCTTCGCCGGATCGGAACCGGTCGACGCCGAGGCCGCAGCGCACGACTTCGCCCACGATCTCGTGCCCAGGAATGAGCGGCAGCTTGGGCTCCGGGAGTTCGCCATCCACGACATGCAGGTCGGTCCTGCAGACCGCACAGGCCGCTACCCGCACGAGCACCTGGCCAGGGCCAGGTTCGGGAACGGGCAGGTCGACCAGCCGCAATGGTTGCCCGGGGGCATCGAGGAGCATGGCACGCATGTCATGGACACCTGTCGATCGTGATCTATCGCAACAGCCCGAAGGCTCGGTCAGATCCTCCGGAAGCAGCTTCCAGGCAAGGAGCCTTCGCTGCGCAGCTGCTCCGCCGCCTCCTGAAAGCCGGCCCAGGCGGCACGGGCAAGGCATCCGCCCACGCTGGTCCGCCGGACCCCGAGCGGAGCCATGTCCGAGACCTTCATCCCCGGCTTCAGGAGCAGCACGTTGACGGGCTTTGGCGCCACGGCAGCCACGATCGCCTCGATGGCGCCGGCCTCGGTGACACCAGGCGCGTACAGCACGTCGGCCCCGGCGTCCGCATACGCCACCAGCCGTTCGATCGTCGCGTCCAGCTGCGTTCGGCCGATCAGGAAGCCTTCGGTCCGCCCGACCAGCAGCACGTCCTCGCCTGTCCGATCGATTGCTTCGCGGGAAGCCCTGATGCGTTCGACAGCAAGCGGAAGGTCGTAGAGCTGCGTGCCGGTCCGGTCCTCGATGGAGAGACCGGCAACGCCTGTCTCGACGGCAAGGCGGACATTGGCTGCGACATCGTCCGGCCGGTCGGCGAACCCAGCTTCGAAGTCCGCATTGACCGGAAGCTCCGTGGCAGCCACCAGTTCACGGAGATGGGCCAGGACCTCGTCGAGCGTCACATCGCCATCGTCACGTCCCAGCGACCAGGCCAAGCCTGCGCTCGTCGACGCCAAGGCTGGGAACCCCAGCGCCTGCAACCTTCGCGCACTACCGATATCCCAGGGATTGGGGAGCATGAAATGCCCCTTGGCGTGCAGGTCGCGGAAGGCGGCGCGACGGGATCGCAAGTCGACCATGGAGATCGTCTCCCAGATAGGTGGGCAGGGAGAGGTAGCACGAAAAACCGTGCCTGCCTGCCGGCTGAGCCGGCGTCTCGAACTGCGGATGATCCAATGGTCGGGCAGGATGTCCAAGGTACACGGACCTGTCGTCGAGCCAGCGGCGTGCCGCTACCGACTTCGATGGTCGATGCGAGAAGGGAAGCCTCAGTCAGTACTCACCAACGGCGTACCCCCCGGACCTCGAACCACTACGGGGCATGGCCCGTTGAACCGGCTGGCGCTGGCCACCACGCGGCTACGGCGCATGCCCGGTCGCTTCGTGCGGGTCGGGTTCAACTGGTTGAGGCCTTTTTCGGTTCACCCGCTCCTGCGTCGCTTCCCGATAGGCAATATAGATGGATGATCCGGCGATGATCCCGGCCCCGACGAAGGTCCAAAGGTCGGGACGCTCGGCGAACATGACGAAGCCCAGGAAGGCGCCGAAGGGCAGCCGCAGATAGTCGAACGGCATCACCACCGATGCATCGGCGGCGGCATAGGCGCGGGTCAGCGCGATCTGGCCGACGGTCCCGAGAGCGCCGATGATCAGCAGCAATCCCCAGGTCGCCAAGCTCGGCCAGACCCAGACCGGCAGCGCGAAGGCCAAGGTCATCGGCGTCAGATAAAGTGCCAGGTTCGCGACGATTGCCCCGGCCGGTTCGGTCCGCGACAGCCTCTTGACCGTCAGTGTAGCACCCGCCGCGGCCGCGGCGGCTCCGATCGCGATCAGGCTGAAGAGGTTTAACGCCTCCGAGCCTGGCCGGATGATGACCAGCATGCCCAGGAAGCCAATCAGGACCGCCATCCACCGTCGCAGCCGCACGTCCTCTTTCAGGAACCAAGCAGCACCGATCGTCGCGAAGATCGGTAAGGTGAAGCTCAAGGCGATGCTGTCGGCATACCGCATGTTGACCAGCGCATAGAACCCGCCGATCAGGCCGATGATCGAGAAGCTGGCGCGCATCAGGTAGCCGCGCCACTGGGCGAGCCTGAGGCCGACCACGCCGCGCCGGCAGATCAGCGGCAGCATGATCGGCAGCACCAGCGCCATGCGGAAAAAGGCCAGCTCGAACGGATGAAGCTCCACCGACGCGACCCGGACCAAGGCGCCCATCCAGGAGAACAGAAAGGCGGCGAGTACCATCCAGAAGGCCGCCTGCACGGCTGCGCTGCGCCGGCCGAGAGCCAGCTCGACGGCACGGAACGGGGCAGCGAGAGACGCGGCAGACATGGACGGGATCCCGGCGGGACGTCGCCGCGATGATGACGAACCAGACATCGGCGACCCTAGGCGGAGCGAAAGCACAGGTCCAGCAGACATGCTCCCTCGCCACCACGAGAACATCCTGCGGATCATCCAGGATCCATCGCTTCTTGTAATGGGGGGCGATCAGACAGAGCACAGGCTTGAAACAACTGGTCCCGCTGGCTTGGCGTGTAGCGGTCGCACCATTCCTTTGGCATGGATCCGGACGTGCTCGGCAAGGCAGCCGAAGCGGGACCGGCTCCGGCTGGGCAACGACCCAAGCACGCGCCTGTGATCCAACCAGGTCACGTCCATGGCTTCATCAAGGGCCGGACCCGCGGCACATGCAGGTTCAGGATAGTGCGCGTGGTCGACGAGTTCGCCCCGGCACGTCTTGCGACCAGGGAGGCGCAACCCCTGGTCGGATAGTGTCCACGACCCTGCGCAGGTTGGTTTCAGGCGGTGGCAATTCTGGTCAGGTGCTGGCGAGCTTCGCCTCGTGCGGTGGCTGCAGGTCCAGGTAACGCCGGGGCAACCAGTGCGTCCCAACGATCGACGCAGCCGCTGCGGCCAGGTTCAGTGCACTTTCTTGGGAAAGAGCCAAGCACAGGTACATGCCGTCGGATCTCGGGGACGATCTGCTCGAGCGATCTGCCGCCGTTGCGGCTCCGAACAAGGCATCGCAGCTCAAGCTCTCGGTCACGCCCTGCTCGACCAACTCGGCGACCTTGCCCATTCGATGCAGCTTGACCACCACGTCCCTTTTCCTGCCGCTGGTCTGCCCTCCTGGCCGCGGATCCACCTTAGCATGGTGGGACCTCCCGCACCTTCTCGCCCGGCACGTGGCTGAAGACGTTCGGCCCGGTGAAGTGCTCGGCGGTGCTTTCGACCAAACCCAGGCAGGCGTCCGGGACGATCAGCTCAACGCCGGCGGGATCGCGCTGTTTGAGCTGGCCCGAGAACGCCGACCAGTCCTTGCCCCCCTAGCCCCTCACAAGTGCCTGATCCTCCCTGAGCGCACGGCCCCGGCGTGTCGTGGTGTGTCATCTTCTGAACAGGAGGACGTACGATGGCAGCGGGTCTTGATGGCTAGAGCCGGTACGACGCCGCGCATCTCAGCCGGGCCCTGAAGCTGCCCCGTTTCTTGTGGAGTGGTGATGGGCCTGGTGGTCAGGGTTCTGCCATGGGATTCCCGATCTCTGCCTCGTGGGCCAAGGGCGGCCGGTAGCCGAGGGCTGAATGCAGACGGATCGGGCGATGCCAGCCCTCGATGAAGCTGAAGCCAGCCCTGCGGGCCTTCGGCCCGGGATGCAGCCGGCGCCTGCCGAGCAGTTCGCATTCCAGCGTGGCGAAGCTCTCACCCATGGCGTTGTCGTAGGTGTCTCCAACCGGTTCCATGATCGGCAGCAGCCGATCATCCATGCGCGCAGCGGCCAAGGCCAGCAGGCCCTGGCAGGATGGCCGAACGCTGGCCTCCTTGGCTTGCTGGATGCCAACGAGGTCCCCTTTCTGGCCTGATCGCCTTGGTGGATCATGTCCGTTGACCGACCGCCATCTCTGGTCGACGAGATCCGGGGCAGGCCGCGCCTCCCGATCGCGCCGAGCCGTTCTCCCAACGGTGCGGCGGCGGCTGGCACCGACCGGACCGGCCAAGCCGCATCAGCCGTGCAATGCGCTTGCGTCCATGCCTTTCCCTCCTGTCCGCAGCCCAACATGCACACAGCGCATGCCGTATGTCTCGTGCGAACTGGGGTGGATCGTCCGCGCTGGCTTCAACAGCGTCTTGTCAGCTGTCAGGTGCGCCAATGCCGGCGGCTGCCGCCAAGCGTGAAAGCCGGATTCGGATACGCCTTGAGCATGCGTGCCATGATCGCGATCGGAAAGACGGTTCCTCGGCCGGCTCCTGCCGACCGCTCTGGTGAGGAACGGATCAAGAATTCGAAGACCTGGGTGGATCGTGCCGATCTCGCGTGGGAACCATCACCAGTCAGGAGATGGCCGATCATCCATCCCTGCAAGGGCTGCCGTCACCAAGACGCCAACGGAGCCGCCGCTTAAGAGAGGATGTCGCGCTCCCATCGCGGTTGCTTGTTCTCACGTCGCAGCCGGGCGGGCTCGGCCGCTGCCAAGCCGTCATCCGTGTCCCCCGACGGCCCTCCTGCCGGTCCGCCTGCATGACCCGTGGCAGGCCGACGGAGCCGTCGGCTCGAACTCACGGGGCAAGGTCAGCCGGATTGCGGACAGGCGGATAGGCTTGGTTCGTTCTGCATGAAGGACGGACCCGATGACGGGGAAGCGAACGCGGTACTCGGCAGACTTCAAGGCGAAGGTGGCGCTGGAGGCGCTGCGGGGTGAGCTGACGACAGCACAGCTGGCGGCCAGGCACGGCATCC
>NZ_DATAGQ010000193.1:0-26034 GCF_036263595.1 Geminicoccus sp.
CCAGCACCCCCGATGGCCGTTCAAATGGCGCAAGGGCCTGGACGGCTCCGGCGACGGCACGCCCGCCGACAAGAAGCCGCTCGAAGCGATCATCCGCGTCGACACGGACGAGGGCATCTACGGAGCGATGCGGGTCCAGCACGGCGCCTCTGTCATGAGCCTGGTCGAGCGCCGGTTGAAGAAGCTGATCGGCCAGGATCCGCTGCTGACGGAGCGGCTGTGGTGGCTGGTCTGGGAGATCGATCGCGTCGAGGAAATCCAGGTCCGCCAGTTGGGGATCCTCGACTGCCTGCTCTGGGACATCAAGAGCAAGAAGGCCGGCATGCCGGTCTACCAGATGCTCGGAGGCAATGACCGCAAGGTCCCTGTGTATGCGTCCACGATCACCTGGGACACGATGGACGAGTACGAGCGTCACATCAAATACGCGATGGACAAAGGCTTCACCGCCTTCAAGCTGCATGCCTGGGGTGATGCCAAAGAAGACGCCAAGCTATCGCGCAACCTGCGCAAGTGGACCGGCCCCGATGCCGACCTGATGTTCGACGGCTCCGCTGGCTGGGACTATGTCACTTCCTTGAAGTTCGGCCGCGTCATGGAGGAGTGCAACTTCCTCTGGTACGAGGAACCGATGCGCGAGTTCGAGCTGGGCTCCTACAAGAAGCTGTGCGAAGCGCTGGATGTGCCGGTGCTTGCTGCGGAGACCCCTGATGGCTGCCACTGGAACATGGCGACCTGGATCCAGATGGGCGCGCTCGACATGACCCGCACCAGCTGGTTCTTCAAGGGTGGCATCACCGGCGCCATGAAGGTCGCCCATCTCTCCGACAGCTTCGGCATGCGCTGCCAGGTCCACGGCATGGGCCTGCCCAACGCCCAGATCTGCGCCGCCATCCGCAACAACGACTACTACGAACAGATCATCATGAGCGAGGATCAGATCGACAATCTGGCCGAGCTCGGTCCGCTGGCCGTCCGGGACGGCTACCTCACCGTGTCGGATGAACCCGGCCTCGGCGAGGATTTCGACTGGGATCATGTCCAGCGTACCGCGCTGGCCAGCCTCTGAGCATGCAGTGATGGCACGCAGCTGGGACCAGGACGGCACCGGCGCCGCCAGGGCGGACCTGGGCCGCTACAATCCGTTCTACCGGATCGTGGAGTTCTCCGAGCACCGGCACTGGGCCTGGTTCCTGCTGCTGCCCAGCGTCCTGATCGTGGCGCTCATCGTGGTCTACCCGACGCTCTATGGGATCACGCTGAGCTTTCGCGAGATGCGCCTGACCCGGCCGGGCCTGGGTACCGGCTTCGTCGGCTTCAAGCATTACCTGGCGATCCTGCAGGACGGCACCTTCTGGATCGCGGTCAAGAATACCGTTACCTACACGACCCTCTCCATTGCGTTCGAGCTGTCGTTGGGCCTGGCCAGCGCGCTGGCCCTCAACCAGCGCCTGCCAGGTCTACGCTGGATGGGCGTGATCATCCTGCTGCCCTGGTTCCTGCCGAACGTCGTCGCCGGCAACATGTGGGCGCTGATGCTGGACCCGCGCCTGGGCGTCATCAACGACATCCTGGTCAGGATCGGCCTGATCGGGGGCTACCGGGCGTGGTTTGCAGACCCCTCGACCGCCCTTGTCGCCGCGGTCGTCGTCGAGGCATGGCACGGCTTCCCCTTCTTCACCCTGCTCTTGCTGGCAGCCTTGAAGGGGATCCCCGACGAGTTGCACCAGTCCGCCGCCGTGGACGGTGCCACCGTGGCCGGCCGCTTCTGGCACGTCACGTTGCCGATGTTGAAGATGGTGATCGTGGCAGCGGTCGTCCTCCGGGTGATCTCCATCGTCAACTCGCCGGACCTGCTCCTGATCCTGACCAATGGCGGGCCGGCCAACACCACCATGGTCCTCTCGCTCTACGCCTTCCAGAACGCGTACCGGGCCTTCAACTTCGGCTACGCCGGCGCGCTGTCGGTCGTGATGCTGCTGCTCCTGATGCTGTTCTGCTACCTCTATGTGAGGGTCTCCAACATCATGGCCAACGCATGATCGTGGGCTCCCGGCGGTCGCGCCGAGCCTGGGCCATCGCGACCTACGCGACCGTCCTGGCCTTCCTCCTGTTCACCACCCTGCCCTTGATCTGGCTGGTGCTGACCTCGGTGAAGCCCGAGACCGACATCGTCGTCGCCGAGGGCGTGCGCTACTGGCCGACCAGCTTCACCTTCGAGCACTATGCCAACATCTGGTGGCAGTCCGGCTTCTCGGTCCTGGTCCTGAACAGCGCCAAGACCACCGCGATGACCATCCTGATCTGCCTGGTGGCCGGCAGCCTCGGCGCCTACGCCTTCTCCCGCTTCCGCTTCCCCGGTCGCCGCCAGATGCTGCTCGGCCTGCTGGTCGTGCGGATGTTCCCGGCGGTGGTGAAGATCATCCCGCTGTTCATCATCATGCGCGCGCTTGGCCTGCTCGACAGCAGTTTCGGCCTGGCCCTGGCGTACAGCAGTTTTCTCCTCCCGCTGTTCATCTGGATCATGAAGGGCTTCTTCGATGCCCTGCCCGACGACCTGGAGGAGGCGGCCCGGATCGACGGCTGCACCCGGCTGGGCGCCATGATCCGCATCGTCCTGCCACTCGCCCGGAACGGCCTGGTCGCCACCACCGTCTTCGTCGCGATCGGTGCATGGAACGAGTTCCTGTTCGCCCTGATGCTCACCACCAGCCAGGGCTCCCGTACCTGGCCTGTTGGCCTGCAGCTGATGATCGGCGAATTCCAGTTGCCCTGGGGCATGCTGGCCGCCGGCGGCGTAATCAGCATCGTCCCCGTCGTCCTGCTGTTCGCCTTCATTCAGCGCGCACTGGTGAGCGGGCTCACCACCGGTGCCGTGAAGGGCTGACCCTTTCGCCCAAGAGGATCAAAACGACGTGCCGACCATCAAGGAAATCGAGTTCCAGACCTTTACCTTCCCGGTGGAGGACCTGTCGATCGACCACAGCATGAACGCTGTCTATACGCTAGGCGGGCGCATCCAGCGTACCGGCTACTCCGTCCGGATCACCGACAGCGAGGGCTGCGTCGGCGAGTGGGTCAACGTCAATCACGACGCGACCCTGTACGCGCAGGCTCAGGCGCTAGCGAAGATGCTGATCGGCCGCGATGCCGACAGCCGCGAACAGATGTACGATGACTGGAAGCGGGTCCAGCGCAAGACCTGGGGCCTCGGCTACGCCGACCTCGACATCGCCCTGTGGGACATGGCCGGCAAGCGCTATGGCGTGCCGGTATCCAGGCTCCTGGGCGGCTTTCGCGACCGGTTGCCGACCTATGCCAGCACCTTTCATGGCGACCGCAATGGCGGGCTTTCGTCCAAGGAAGCCTTCGCCGACTATGCCGAGTACTGCTACGAGTTGGGCTTCCGCGCCTTCAAGGTTCATGGCTGGACCGATGCCGACCGCCGCGAGGAGGCCGCCAACGTCCTGCACGTAGCTTCCAAGGTAGGTGACCGCATGGACCTCATGCTCGATCCGGCCTGCGAGCTGAAGACCTTCGGCGACGCTCTTTATGTCGGCCGTGCCTGCGACGAGGCGAAGTTCTTCTGGTACGAGGATCCGTATCGCGACGGCGGCTATTCCCGCCACGCCCACAAGAAGCTTCGCCAGATGCTCAAGACCCCGATCCTCATGGGCGAGCATGTCCGCGGCCTGGAGGCCAAGGCCGACATGATCGCCGCCGAGGCCACCGACTATGTCCGGGTCAATCCGACCCTGGACATGGGGATCACCGGCGCCATGAAAATGGTCCACCTGGCCGAGGCCTTCGGCCTCGACGCCGAAATGCATGGGGCCGGGCCCAGCCAACGCCACTGCATGGCCGCGATGCGCAACACCAACTATTACGAGCTGGCCCTGTGCGCGCCGAAGATCGGCAACCCGAAGCCGCCGATCTACACCTGCGGCTACAGTGACGATCCGGAAAGCGTCGGCCGGGATGGATGCTTTCCGGTACCGACCGGTGCGGGACTAGGGGTGAGCTACGACTGGGCCTTCATCAAGAGGAACTGCCAGGCACGGCTCTTGGTGAACTAGCAGGCGGCGGCCGATCAACATGGTTCGCACATCGCGGATTGCCCACGAGTTGCCTCGTCGGCGAGTCGTGCGTGCATGGTGATGGGAACATGACCGCCCGCTTGCTCCTGCACCGCAGGATATTACCGCAGAGCCACCTGGAGGCGCCGTGGCTTGGATGGTGGTGGTGGCTGTCTGATCACGATCTGGAGGAGGCGCTCGCCGACCGTCCAGTCGATCGGGCAGAGGCCTGCTTTGATTAAATGCTCAGCGTGGAACTGGACGGGCGAATGGAATTACGGCGCCGATTGCGGGCGGACCTTATTGTACTGCCTGTCCGGGCCTGAAGCAGGCCCGGGGGCCGTGCCGGCATCCGGCGCCGCCAGTTGAGCAGAATGCTGCCCTGACTGGACAGCAAGGACAGGTTCATGCCGGACTGCCCGTCGTTCGACGCTGCCGCTCGACCAGCCGCACTGTGCCCGCCGACGAAAGGCATCATCGGCAGCCTCCCGACCACGGGATAGTGTTCAACAGGTTGAACGGCAGCCTGTCACGCCCCTTCGGCGAGGCGAAGACCAGCGCAGGATCAAAGGCACCTGCACCAGCCGGACCTTCCCCTGATCCCCAGGGCGGCCCCGTCCACTCACCGCGACCAACGAAATGGGCCGGACGAAGCCGCCCGGCCCTTTCTCGACGACAGCTGCGTGAGGATCAGCGCTTGCTGAACTGGAAGGAGCGACGGGCCTTGGCCTTGCCGTACTTCTTGCGCTCGACCATGCGGGAATCACGGGTCAGGAAGCCGCGGATCTTTAGCGCCGGACGCGTGGAAGGATCATAGGCGACCAGGGCATGGCTGATGCCGTGGCGCACGGCGCCGGCCTGGCCGGACAAGCCGCCGCCGACCACCGTCGCGACGATGTCGTAGTGCCCGATCGCTTCCAGCTGCTGGAAGGGCTGGTTCACGATCATCTGCAGGGTCGGCCGGGCGAAATAGGCCGGCATCTCCTTGCCATTGACTGTGAACTTGCCGCTGCCCGGCTTGACCCAGACCCGGGCCACTGCCTCCTTGCGGCGGCCGGTCGCGTAGGAGCGGCCCTGCGCGTCGATCTTGGGCTGTGCGGGAGCAGCCACCGGCTCGGCAGCCACGGCGGGCCGCAGACGAGCAAGGTCGGAAAAGGAATGGGTGGTCTCTGCCATGGGTCTGCTCAGGCTGCGGTGCGGGCGTTCTTGGGGTTCAGCGCGGCGAAGTCGACCGGGGCGGGCGACTGTGCCTGGTGCGGATGCTCCGCACCCTTGTAGACATGAAGCTTGCGCATCACGTCGCGACCGAGCGGGCCGCGCGTGATCATCCGCTCGACCGCCTTCTGGATCACGCGCTCCGGAAAGCGGCCGTCCAGGATCTTGTCGGCGTGCACGCCGCGGATGCCGCCGGGATGGCCGGTGTGGCGATAGTAGACCTTCTGGGTCCGCTTGTTGCCGGTCAGGACCACCTTGTCGGCGTTCACGATGACGACATGGTCGCCCGTGTCCATGTGCGGCGTGAACATCGCCTTATGCTTGCCGCGCAGCCGGTCGGCCACATAGGTCGCAAGCCGGCCCAGAACGAGGCCTTCAGCATCGATCAGAAGCCAGCCGCGCTGAATGTCGGCCGGCTTGGCGGAAAAGGTGCCCATCAGATCAACTCACTTCTGCCATCGCTAGCTGACGACAGCCCACAAAACGGACGTCGCCGGCGACACGAGCCTCCGGCGTTGGCTGGTCGTTTAATGGCGGGACTGCCCCCGTGTCAAGGTTCGCAGCCGGTCCCGTCAGCGGACATGGGTTGATCTTGCAGGATATTGCAACATGCCGCGCCCGTGAAGGCCGCATATTGCAAGGTGGTCGAGGGATCCTGCCTGTGAACGAGGCGGCTGATCTGGCCCGTTCGCAACCGCTTGCAGCAGACGCTGCAACCGCGCCTTGTCCACCATCTTTCCGTGGATCGCGACATCGCCTCAGGAAGAACGCGGCACCTGGTCATGCCGGAGCTAGCAAGAATGCGCTGAACGTACTCTTTCCGGTCGGCCAGATCTGTAGAACGAGCGCGCATTCCGGCACGATGGCGGAGGGGAAGTCCGCCTCCGCCTAACTCGGAGCGTTCGCGGTGGTTCGCCGCCGTCCGTAGTTCTGGTGCTCCATCAATAACTTAGACCTCGTGACGTTCGCTTGCGTTCGTGTCCGTTCGTGCTAATCCGGTGCCGGATGTGGGAGCGGACGTGGGAGCTAGATATGGGGCGGCGCTCGGGTGTTCTGACGGCGCGAAGGGTGGAGACCGCACTGCCCGGGATTTATGAGGACGGAGCGGGGCTGCGACTGGTGGTCAAGTCAAGCGGTGCACGCTCCTGGGTCTTGCGCTACCAGCTGCACGGCAAGCGGCATGACCTTGGGCTCGGCGGATGGCCGGACGTGTCGCTGGCCCGCGCCCGAGAGAAGGCGGCAGCGGCGCGGAGCCTGAAGGCCGATGGCGTGGATCCCCTGGCCGAACGGGGCCGCAGGATCGCCTTGACGTTCCGGGACGCGGCCGAGGCCCTGATCGAGAGCAAGCGGCCGGGCTGGCGCAACGCCAAGCACGCGGCGCAGTGGGGCGCGACCCTGGCGACCTATGCCTACCCGAAGATCGGTGACCTGGACGTCCGGCGCATCGCCACCACCGACGTGCTTGACGTGCTGCGGCCTCTTTGGACGCAGAAGACCGAGACGGCGAGCCGGCTGCGCCAGCGCATCGAGGCGGTGCTGGACTACGCCACCGCGACGGGCGGGCGGGCCGGAGACAATCCAGCCCGCTGGAAGGGACACCTGCAAGCTTTGCTGCCTGCCCCTGCCAAGGTCGCAAGGGTGGAGCATCATGCCGCCCTTCCTTGGCAGGATGCCCCGAGCTTCATGGCCGAGCTTGCCCACCGGGAGGGGACTGCGGCCCGCGCCCTGGCCTTCGCGATCCTCACGGCCGCCCGCTCCGGTGAGGTCCGGGGGATGACATGGGCCGAGATCGACGGCAACGCTGCCATGTGGGTTGTTCCGGCTGGCCGCATGAAGGCACACAAGGAACACCGCGTGCCACTCACGCTAGCCGCACTGGCCCTGCTGCCGCAGCGTGGTGAGCCCGGCGATCTGATCTTTCCCGGCACGAAGAGCCGCCCGTTGTCCGATATGAGCCTGACGGCCGTCCTGCGCCGCATGCAGCGGGGCGATCTGACGGTGCACGGCTTCCGGTCCACATTTCGCGACTGGGCCGGTGAGGCCACGCCACACCCTCGGGAGGTGATCGAGGCAGCGCTCGCGCACCGGCTGAAGGACAAGGCAGAGGCGGCCTATGCGCGCGGCGATATGCTGACGAAGCGGAGGACGCTTATGCAGGACTGGTCGGAGTTCCTTCAGAGGCCCGAGGCTGAAGTGGTGGCGATCCGGGCGGCCGCCAAAGGCTAACCGCGACGATGCCGGGCCTTCTCCGAGCTGTCGATCTCGTAGGGTGCATCGCCTTCCGGCCCGATCCGCACTGGCTCCATGAACGCTTGCGGCGCATTTCCTCCCGTTAGCCCTGAGCCAAGGGGATTGGCAACAGCCTGCATTTGGGACGGCCACCGTCCACGCTCACGCTTGAGGCGCTGTCCCAAGTCCACGAAGTCCTGATCGTGACCAGCATAAATTATAACCGGCTTTTCTGACAGCGGACCGCTGTAATGAACACGAGGCAGGTGGAATCCATGATCAGGCAGTGACGGGATGATCACCTTTTCAAAATAGAGGACCGACTTGTAACCGGCGAGATAGGCCATCGTCCTAACGCAGAAGACGTTACAGCTGCGTGTGTCGAAATGAGCATCGACGGGGAAGTGGCCAGTCTTAGGATCCTCCCAATCATGGTGCTCTGGCAGCACGGCGGGAAGATGGCCGGTGAGGGGATCAAGGTCTCGGCCACTCCACTTCATGCCCCGCGTACCGCTCATGGATCCACCTCGATCTATCAATTTCACTAAAAATAGCCCCCTGGATTTCTTTGGCAAGCTTCGGCGAAGTTCAACGTTCACGAGGCTTCGCCGATGAGTAAGCTCAAGAGCCGCAAGCAGTTCTGCGACGACAATGCCATTCGGTTCACGACCTTCCACAAGGAAGTCAACACCGGGCGCCTGAAGATCCTAAAGATCGGCCGAAAGACGGTTGTCTCCGAGGAGGACGAAGCACGCTGGCGCGAGACTATCGCTCGTGGAGGGGCTGTCGGACTGGATCGCAGCGGGGCAGTTTGAGCGGGAGCGAACGTCATGATTAAGAACAGAACGGGGCCGGTCCTGCCACAGACCGACCCCTACGAACGCCATCGCCATCATACTGCGGCGCGGTCCACACGTGAAGGCAACTCGCCTGAGTACCTTCGGGCGCTGAATTGGCCAGCGGTGCCGGTCGTCAACAAGCGGCCCGCGCGGGACTGGCCGAACCGAGCAACGACCGACGCCGGCAATCTCATCAGGAGCATGCTGCACTCGCCGAGCGCTGCACTTGCGGTCCATCTGGGGAAAGCGCAGCTAGCCTGTCTTGATGTTGAAGGGACTGTCGGCGGTGCTCATGCCGTCGCTGGGCACGCGGCGCTGGCCGACCTGGAGGGTCGCCTGGGGCCGCTGCCCATCACTCCCGCCAGTGCCACGCCCAGTGGGGGGCGGCACTACTTCTTTCGTGACCCTGGCGGCATGCGGTGCAGGGTGATCGGACCTGGCCTCGAGATCCGAGCCGGCACTGCCCTGTGCTGCCTGCCGACCGGATCCAGGACACCGGACCGCTGGTGGATACATCATCCTGCCGAACAGCCTCTTGCCGATCTGCCGCCTGCTTGGGCGACCTTCTTGCGCCCGCCGCCACCTCCGCCACCTCCGCCACCGATCCGACTGGACTATTGCACCGGCCAGTATGCAAAGGCTGCCCTCGAGGGCGAGCTTCGGACCTTGGCCAGCGCAACGCTCGGCGGACGCAACCAAGCCCTGCACCTTGCGGCGGTGCGGCTGGGCCGTCTGGTCGGGGCTGGCTTGCTCGACCGGGCGACCGTCGCCGCCTTGCTGGAGCGCACAGCTGCGGAGATTGGCCTGCACGTCCGCGAGGCCCGGCCCACCATAAACAGCGGCTTGAAGTTCGGATTGGCTCATCCTCGGGAGCTGAAGAGATGAGCGACCGGACCAAGTACCAGGCCGGGGCCGGCCGCCTGTTGGCGGAAGCGGCCATGCCGGCAGAAGAGAAGGCCAAGCCCGCGCCCTTAGTCTCGACCACGCTTGAAGAGTTCCTGGCCCGCGATCTGCCGCCCCGCCCGATGCTGGTGGACCCGATCATACCGGCTGCAGGGTTGGCGATGCTGTTCGCACCGCGCGGCGTCGGGAAAACTCACGTCTCCCTCGGCATTGGCTACGCCCTCGCCAGCGGGGCATCCTTCCTTCGCTGGATGGTGCGGGAGCCTAAGCGGGTTCTCTTCATCGATGGGGAGATGCCGGGTGCGGCGCTCCAGGAGCGGTTGGCCTACATCGTCGCCAGTACCACCAAGCGCCCGCCAGCTCCCGACTACCTGCGGATCATCACGCCCGACCTACAGGATGACCCTATGCCGGACCTGTCGAGTGAACAGGGGCAGGCGGCCGTCGCGCCATATGTGGACCGGGCCGATCTGGTGATCCTTGACAACCTGTCCACCCTCTGCCGGGGCGGGAAGGAAAACGAAGCGGAATCCTGGCTGCCGGTGCAGGCGTGGGCGCTGGGGCTCCGGCGTGCCGGCAGGTCTGTCCTGTTTGTCCACCATGCCGGGAAGGGAGGGCAGCAGCGGGGCACCAGCCGGCGCGAGGATGTGCTGGATACCGTCATCGCCTTGCGCCGGCCTGATGACTACGAGCCGCAGCAGGGGGCACGCTTCGAGGTCCATCTGGAGAAGGCTCGCGGCATAGCAGGTGATGAGGCGCAGCCCTTCGAGGCGACGTTGACCGTCCGGGGCGGAGTGGCCGACTGGACGACGATGATCCTGGAAGATGCGAAGGCCAAGCGGGTGCTGGACCTGCACGCGGAGGGGCTGTCCATCCGGGACATTGCCAAGGAGACCGGCCTGTCGAAGTCCACGGTGGCCCGCATGGTCAAGCGGGAGAAGCTGCGTGGATAGACTCGGTGCCCTAGCCGCCAAGGTGCTCGCGCGTGGGACAGCGCGCGGGACATTAGCGGGACAGCAGGTGCCCCAACCGTGGGACAGCGCCCCTCTTGAGGATATGCCCCTTGGGACAGTGCAAACCCGCGCCACCACTAAGTGTCCCACCTACTGTCCCACTGTCCCAACCCCTAGGAGTGGGACAGTGGGACACCTGCCCGCAGACGCCCCCGAATGTGGGACAGCAGTTGGGACAATGGTGGGACATCAGCTCGCAAGCGCCGCAAACGACGTCTCGATGGCCGATGCGCTGGCAAGGGGCTGGCGCGTGCAACTGCGGCCGGCCGGGCTGCTGATCCACACGTGCGGCCAGCCATCCGACCCGGTGCTGATGGACCAGCTGTTCGCCGTGATGCTGCGCCAGGAGTCGCCGCGCTGGCCAGCTGCGGTCCTGGACGACCCTGGCGAGGTAGTGCTGCGTGGGGAGCTGGAGCTGATCGAGCGGGAGATCAACCGATGACCCTGCAGGCCCCCAAGGTCCTCCTGGCCGAGCTGGTCGAGCGCACGAGCGCCAGGGGCAACAAGTACTTGAGCGGCTGGCTGGGCAAGGCCCGGATCGTCGGGTTCTGGGCCGACGGGCAGGACCGCGACGGCAGCCCGACGACGGTGCTGCGCCTGTTCGTCCAGGAGGCCGAGCAGAAGCCTCAGGAGCGGCCTGCGGGCCAGCGCCACGCCGATCCACAGGGCCGTGCTGAGCGGGCTGCCCAGAAGGCCCAGCGGAGCCACGAGGACGCGTTGGCGAACCTGAACGACCCGATCCCTGACTAGGAGCCTGCCGCCATGCTGTACCCTCACGAGTTCACGGACGTGGCGCCCGGTATGCCGTGCGTGTGCCTATGCCCCGCCTGCTCCGCCGGATACTTCCGAACCCTGGCGCGGCTGTCGGATGCCAGCCGGGCGCCCCCTCATGTCGGTAGAGCCGCACGGATCTATGCCGAGCTGATCGAGCGGGCTGGGCTGGCGATTGCGCTGCGGCAGGATCCCGGTGCCAGCAGCGCCCCGACAAAGGAGGAGACCGATGGCTGATGAGCCTGCCAAATCAGGCCCAGAACAGGGTCAGGGGCGCTTCCGGAAGGGCAGGAGTGGCAACCCGCGGGGCAGGCCAAAGGGCTCGCGGAACCGGGTCTCCCTGGCGCTGGACGCCATCGCGGAGCAGGAGGCCGAGGCCGTCTTGCGGGCGGCCATTCGTGATGCCCAGGCGGGCGATACGGCTGCTCAACGGGCGATCCTCGACCGCATCTGGCCTGTCAGGAAGGGACGCCCCGTGCGGTTGGACCTGCCTGCCATCCACTCTGCCCAGGATGTCGCACAGGGGATGACCCAGGTGATCGCCGCTATGGCGGCTGGACAGCTCAGCCCGGATGAAGCCCAGGCAGTGGTTGCCGTCCTGGAACGCCGCCAACGGGTGGTCGAGCTTGTGGAACTCGAGGCTCGTATTGCGGCGCTGGAACAGGAGGGCGCGGCATGACGTCAGGCCGAGCCTCCATGGCCAAGCGGCTCGAGGTGTTGGAGCGCCGCCGACAGCCCCTCAGGGCCGAGGCGATAGGCCAGATCGAGAGCCTGTGGCCGGACGACGCCACGATAGAGGCCATGACGCTCGAAGAACTTGAGGCGCTATCCCAACGGGTGATGGATCAACTGCCTCCTCCTGAGGAGGACCCGAAGTGGCGGCGGGTCGTAGCCCTGCTGGAGACTGACCTTGACCAGGCGGAGAAGGAACTCCGCGAGATCATCGCCGCCGAGCAGATCGCCGGCGGTCACCTTTAACCGACGGAGTAGACACACGACGAACCCGAGCACCACCCTATTGGCTAAGCCGGATCGCTCGGTTGTTGACTTGAGGGCGCTGATTGCGACCGCCGAGGCAAACGTGGCGGAGCTTCGGGAGCAACTCGACCAGGAGCTGAACCGAGACGAACGGGCGGCCGAAGCGGAGTGCCAGCGCGCCGAGGCCGAGCGGATCGATTAGATCGCCGTGGCGGCTGAGGCCCGGATCGAGGCTGCCCGTCGGGTCGAGGCAGCGATCTGCGCCCTCGACGACGCCATCGACAGCTACGACAGCGCCGGCCAGCTGCTTGCCGCCACGCTGGCTCCCCACGAACGTGGCGAGGCTCTTGCAGTAGAGATGGGACGCCAGCGCATCGCGGCCTGGGTGCGCTGCTGCGGCAACGAGGTCTTGTGGTGCCTTACAGCATAGACACCCGCCCGCTTGGAGAGGCCGAGGACGGCTCCGTAGGATGGCTCCATCAGGTGGAGGTACTGGCCGCCCAGTGACCGCTGCGGGGGAGAAGCTCCGCGACCCTGTTAAGCTCCGCCGCTCGCCCGCTCCCATCGCAGCCCGAGATCGGCCATGACCAGTGCGTCGACTTTCGTAACGAATGAGGGCGCCCAGGGGAGCAGGTCACCCTCAGCGCGCACAACGGCGGGCTCAGATGTCGCTCATGGCGAACGATCGGCGTGTATCCCCTTGACGTACGTTAGCGCCAGGGACACCCTCCTGCCCGGAACTGGGGCGGGGGGTGAATGCAAAAAAGCAATCAGAACGTTCTCGCCGTATCGGCGGCTGTCTATACCGGTATTGGTGGACCGCTTACGGCCGTTCTCCAACTTCTTGGCTACGTGGAGCAAGCTACAACAATCCGGAATGCGGTCGTGTTTGTGACAGATACGACTTGGAACTGGACTGCGTTCTATATCGCCGGGTTTATAGTCTCAATGTCGTGGATCATTTCTACCAACATTAGGCTATTTTCTTCTCTTTTACATAGAAGAAAGGCGCGCCATTCAGGCTACTTTGACACGCCCCTTAGTGATGCAGTCAGGTACATGGTAGAGAAGTCGGCATTCGGGACTGGGCGACCACAAGGTGAGCGTCTGTATCATGAAGCGGTCAACGCGTTAAAGGACGCCGCAGCCCAAGGCAGAATCAACATCATAGGGGTACCTGCTGGGGGTACTCAGCACGAGTTCATCAGGAAATCGACGTTTAGGTCCGGTTTGATAGAGGCCTACGTCGTCGATCAAGATAGAGGGGAGTTGGGTTTCAGACTGCTCACCAGGACTGAGCCGAAAAGAGTTCTCTATGATGCAATGCTGGTCGATCTAAACAGGGTCGAGAGTCTTTGGCTGCCCAAGCGGGAGAAACCTTACTGGGAACGCTACTAGGTTGGAGGCCAGAGCGCTGCCGCGAGGAAAGGCGTGCAGAAGGCGTTCGTCAGTTTCCGGACGCGTGCTTGACGTGTGCGTTGCCCCCGGAACATCGTCCGGAAAACGGGGGGCTTAGCATTGCGCTTTCACCTCGCTCGACTCTTTCTGGTCGAGCGCTTCATCCCAGGTCTGTTGACAGGAATGGGATTGGGTGGGGCCGCTACCCCACCAAGAGACGAGTACATCCTGCGGACGTTTGGCCGAGACACTGACTTTCTCCATCGGGGGAAGCCGCTAACTTATGTTCACGTTAATACGGTGGGGCGGATGGTGGTCGGCCGAATTGGGCGGCCAGTCAGGTTAGAGGCCCACCAAGGGCCAAAGACGAAGTATGCTTCACAGGAACTGACAACTTGGGAGGCGTCTCATGTATTCATTGATGCGGATGGCAGTCCCGACGGTCAAATGGTAGGCATTGAGTACCAATCACTAGTTGGGAAGCCTATTGCGATTTTGCAGTCAATGGTGCATCATATAAACACGCAGAACCCTGACTCTGGGTGGGAAATGGCGGCCAACACAGTCTCAGACTCCCGCGACTTCTGGAGCGCCGTTAAGGAACACAAAGGCACTATAACCGATCTTGAGTTTACTTTCGTTTCTCCAAACATTTTCAAATCTGTATCCGAGACTGAGAAGGCGGTCCGCAGGCTTCAGGAGGAGAACGGGGCGCAATCTACCACCATTCGGCTGCACAATGAGCAGGGCGCGCTCAATCCGGATTCAGAGCTGGTCAGGGATCACGTTTCGTATGTGGAGCGTGGGGGCGGCGTGGCTGTACTGAAGAAGGGCAATCGCACCCTTTTCAACAGTCAGGAGAAGGCCAAGTCTGTTCCAATTGAGGAGTCCGCAGTCGAAGCAGCAAAGGAACCCGCGGGCCTTGAAAGGCTCATCAGGCGTCTGTTTGGAAGATGAACCATATATACGTATGCATTATGGTAGTTTCTGTTGGGGTGGTGATCAGCCTATCAAGTTGCTGCCCATGGGTTTTGAGTGACAGCAATCAGTTCATGAAGCAATTGATCGGGCCTGAACTTCTGAGTGTGCTTGGTGTGATCTTAGCAATCACATTAGCTTCAACCGCGCAAATCCATTTGGCCTTTAACAAAGTTGAAGAGGACCATAATAAGACAGTGTTCGATGCGGCGAGGAGTGAGCTTCGTCAAGGCTCCTACAGCCTGATAGGGTCTTTCGCTGTAGCGTTAGCTGTATTGTTAATGAAATCAGTTATGCACTTCAGTGAAGTGGCGATATCTCTCGTCAACGGATCGTTAGTAATCCTGCTAGTATTTAATCTTCTAGTCCTTACCGATATTACGAGAACTGTTTTTGCTTTGCCGGCTATCCCGAAACCAAGAGAACCTAGGCATCCGGATGCTCTGCCGAAGGAAGAGTCGAAATCATGAACCTGAAAGAAGCCATTAAAAACAAAAAGCTCGACGAGTTCATCGCCGAGCATGAGCAGGACCAAGCGGGAGATGAGAAGAAGCTGGATGCTATTCTTCGTTCAGCTTCGGGAACGTCGTCAGAAGCTCATCAATCATCTGCTCCGGCTTCTGACGAGAGTTGTAGCGATACTCAAATTCACCGACATAAGAAGCCAGATGTTTCCCCGAAACCGAGACGTGCGTCCCGGAAAGAGAGTTCTTGAGGTGCCCGAAGAAGCCCTCGACCGTGTTGGTGCCACGCCCGTCCTTGGTGGCATACTCTTCGGCCCCGTGGTCGACGGTCTTGTGCTTGAAGCCCCGCGTGGCCAGCCGCTCGTAGATCTTGGACTCGTCCGTATGGATTGTGCTGCCCTGACGGACGTTGCGGTGGATCTCTTTCAGGATGACCGGGTGGTTGGCGCGGGACATGACCTTGGTCTTCACGTCGCCGCCCCGCTGAACCATGGCGACGACCACGGTCTTGTTCTCCATCTTCAGGCCGCGCCCCTTACCGGACACAACGCCACCGATGTAGGTCTCATCGACCTCGACCTGCCCGCGCAACTGAGGATCACCATCGACCGCCGCCATGTGCTTGCGGATCTCGTGACCCATGCGCCAAGCGGTCTTGTAGGTCACACCAAGCTGGCGCTGCAGTTCCTTGGCCGGAACACCGTGGCGGGACGTGGTGAAGAGGTAGATGGCGTAGAACCACAGTTGCAGAGCCGTCCGGCTATCCTCGAACAGCGTGCCTGCGGTGGGGTGTAGGTGATGGCCGCACCACTGGCAGGAATAGGCCCGCACGTTCGTCAGCTTGTACCACTTGGCCTCGGTGCCGCACTTCGGACAAACGTGACCCTGGCCAAACCGAACCTCGAACAGATGGGTGAGGCAGGCATCGTCATCAGAGAAGCGCTTGAAGAATTCGCGGATCGTGAGGGCCATGGCTCTCTCCTTATGAGAAAGACTTACCCTCCCAATCACCGTACGTCAAGGGGATACACGCCCTTCCACTTGCGCGCCGGGGGCGAGCCGGCAAACCTCGTGCGCGCTTCCAGAGCTCAAGGATCCGCCGGGCATAGCGGATTTCAACCGCTCGCGCAGATGCAGGCCAAGACTGAGGAGGACGCTTGGACATCGTTGACCCCGCGCGGCGCTCTCGGATGATGGCGGGCATCCGGAGCAAGGACACGCGCCCGGAAATGACGGTGCGCAGCGCCGCGCATGCGCTCGGCTACCGCTTCCGCATCCACAGGGCGGACCTCCCCGGACGGCCGGACCTGGTCTTTCCGGGCCGACGCATGGTAATCTTCGTCCACGGCTGTTATTGGCATCGGCACGAAGGCTGCCCTTATGCGACGACGCCGAAGAGCAACACGGAGTTCTGGCTGGAGAAATTCGAGAAGAATGTGGCGCGGGACCGAAAGGCGATGTCCGAACTTGTCGAACTTGGCTGGGATCCTCTGGTCATATGGGAATGTGAAACCCGTGATGCGAAGGTCCTGAAGGAACGAATCGCCTCGCATCTTGGGCCGACGAGAGGGTGATGAGCTACAGGGCAGACATCAGGGCCAGGAAGCTGGAGCGTATCAGGGCGAAGGGTGCGCCGCGTGTCCTCGAACTCTGCTCTGGTTGCGGCGGCATGTCATTGGGCCTAGCCGCAGCCGGCTTCGAGCTCGTGGCCCACGTCGAGCACGACGAGGGTGCAGCGGCCAGCTATGCGCTGAACTTCGCCAAGCCTGAGGGGCTGGATGCCGACGCCTGGTCCAAGGCCCGCGACATGGAAGCGGTCTCCGCCGATGACCTTGTCGAGGAGCTTGGTCTCGAGACTGCAACAGCCGAAAGCTTCGACGTCCTGGCGGCCGGCCTGCCGTGTCAAGCTTTCGCCCGCATCGGTCGCTCCAAGCTCGCCTCCGTGAAGGGCGAGGAAGACGCCTACCGGAACGATCCACGCGCGAAGCTCTACAAGCGCTTCCTCGAATACGTGGACGCCACCCAGCCAGTGGTCGTGCTGATCGAGAACGTCCCCGACATCCTGAACTTCGGCGGCCACAATGTCCCCGAGGAGATCTGCGCCACCCTGGAGCTGCGGGGCTACCTGACCGGCTACACCCTGCTCAACGCCGCCTACTACGGGGTCCCGCAGATGCGCGAACGCCTGTTCCTGGTGGCCGTCGACCGGTCACTGGGGGGACGCCCCGAGTTCCCGACGCCGACCCACTACCTCGACCTGCCGTCGGGCTATCAGCATGCCCGCAGCGTCGCCATGAGGCACGTGCCGGAGGACGGACGGTTCGTGAAAGTCGAGGCTCCGAAGGCGACATTGCCGCCCGCCGTGACGGTCCGGGGGGCGCTCTCGGACCTCCCGTTCGTCTCCGAACATGTCAAGGCGCCATCGGACATGCGCCGGCGCAAGGTCTCCGACACCCAGCCCTATCAGAAGTTCACCGACCTCAACGACTACCAGCGGCTGATGCGCGAGTGGCCCGGCTTCCGGACCGGCGGCTTGGTAGCCGGCAACGTGGTGCGACTGACGCCCAGGGACTTTCCGATCTTCAGGGCGATGCCCGTGGGCGCGGACTACCCCCAGGCGCGCAAGATCGCCGAAAAGCTGTTCGACACTGCGTTGGCTTCCATGGATCCCAAGCCGCGGAAGGGCTCGAAGCGCTGGGAGGAGGTCCGCGCCGAGCACGTGCCGCCCTACGATCCTGGCAAGTTTCCGAACAAGTGGTGGAAGCTGGACCCGGCGCTGCCGTCCCGCACGCTTACCGCCCACATGGGCAAGGACACCTATTCCCACATTCACTGGGATTCGCGGCAGCAGCGGACCGTCACCGTCCGTGAAGCCGCCCGCCTTCAGTCGTTCCCCGACGGCTTCAAGTTCTCGGGGGCGATGAACGCAACCTACAAGCAGATCGGCAACGCCGTGCCGCCGCTCCTTGCAAAGGCCGTCGCCGGGAAGCTCAAGCTTCTACTTGCGCGAGAGCCCGTGCGTGCCACCATTGACGACGCCGCCTGAGCGAACACCACGGAGCGGTCGCCACAGTCGTCCGCCGGTCTGATCCTGCGCTGTCGCGAAACGGGGAGGGCTGGTGCGCAGAATCGAGATCATTCCGGGCGCGTCGGCGCTGCTCCAGTCGCTTCGGGGCCTCGGCTACTCGCCGGAGACGGCGATCGCGGACCTGATCGACAACAGCATCGCCGCCGGCGCGGCAGCCGTGACGGTCGACCTCGACTGGAACGAAGGCGATTCCATCGCCAGGGTCCTGGACGACGGCCGCGGCATGGACGATGCCGGTCTCGTCAAAGCGATGTGTTTCGGGGGAGAGGGGCCTACCGGCGTACGGGCGCAGGACGACCTTGGTCGCTTCGGGCTCGGTCTCAAGACCGCCTCCCTGTCCCAGTGCCGGCGCCTGACGGTGGCCAGCCGGCAGAACTGCGAGATCGCCGCGCTGGCTTGGGACGTAGACGCGGTGATCGAGAGCGGCCGCTGGGACGCACTGATTCCTGATCGGCTCACTCCGTCGCCTCAGCTGGACCTGCTGCTGAGGCACGAGAGCGGTACCCTCGTCCAGTGGGACCGTATGGACGCAATCGGCGGCCTCTCGGGCCTCGAACGCGACGCCTTCTACCTGCGGGTCCGGGACATCGGCGCCCACCTGGGCATGGCCTTCCACCGCTTCCTCGCGGGCGACGCCCGCCGCGTGTCCATCACGCTGAACGGCCGCGCCGTGAAGGCCTGGGACCCGTTCCAGCGCCATCATCCCGCGACCATCACCATGCCGTCCGAACCGGTCCGCCACGGCGGCCGGACCTTCACAGTCACCCCTTACGTCCTCCCGCACCGGGACCGCTTCGCCAATGACGCGGAATGGGAAGCTTCGGGCGGCCCCGGCGGCTGGGGCGAGCGGCAGGGCTTCTACGTCTATCGTGGCAAGCGGCTGCTTGTGCCGGGCGGCTGGCTCGGGCTCGGCGGGACGCGCGCCTGGACGCGGGACGAGGCCAGCCGGCTCGCCCGCATTGCGGTCGACCTGCCCACTGAACTCGACGCCGACTGGCGCATCGACGTGCGCAAGTCACAGGCCAGACCTCCTGGACGGCTTCGGCCGCGCCTGACGGCCATCGCCGGCCTCTGCCGTGAGAAGGCGCGCGAAGTGTTCGCCTGGCGCGGCAGCCGAGCCAAGCCGCAGCGTCGCCAGGGTGAACTGGAGGATATCTGGATCAGCGCCGGAAGCGCCGCCGCCCGCTACCGCATTCGCCGCAACCACCCGGTAGTCGAGGTCATAGCCGAGGCGCTCGGAACGCACCGGACGCTCCTCGAGGGGCTACTCGCCTTCCTCGAACGCACGGTTCCGGTCGAGCGCATCTGGCTCGACGTCGCGGAATCGGAGGGAGCACCGGCGCCGGTCCTCGCAGACGCCGAGATCCCGGCGCTGGCGACGCAGCTCGCCAGCTTGGTCTCGACGATGGCTCCAACCGATTCTGTCGAAGTGCGGGTCGATCAGCTCATCAGACATCTCCCCGGAGACACGGCCGCGCTGAAGCGCGCCGTTCTCGCCCAGCTTGGACACCAGCCATGAGCACAGACCTCGTCCCCACCCTAACCAACATGGCGCGGCCGCTGCTGAAGGCGCAGCAGGCGTCCGGGGTCGACAGGAAGGTGATCGAAGCGGCCCTTGCGGCCGTCGCTCCGGTGATTGCTGCAACGACGGGACGGAGCCCTTCGTCCGAGGACCTAGCCGCCGCCGCCAAGGTGCTGGAGACCGTGTTCGTCATCGAGCAGGGCGCGGCGCTCTCGCTCAAGGACCGTCGCCGTCCACCGGACTGGTACGTTGGCGAGAAGCGCCGACCAGGGCAGTTCATGAGCCGGTATCTGGACAAGCTTGCGGAAGCGAACTGGCCCGAGCAGTCGATCGACGAACTCCGCGAGAGTACGGCACGGGTGCTCGAAGTCCTCGACGATCCCGCCCGCGAAGGACCCTGGGACTGGCGCGGGCTTGTCGTCGGCGACGTGCAGTCGGGGAAGACGGCCCACTACGCCGGTGTGGTGAACCGCGCGGCCGACGCGGGCTACCGCGTGATCGTGATTCTCGCGGGCATGCACAACATTCTCCGGTTGCAGACCCAGGACAGGCTAGAATCCGACTTCCTGGGGTACGATACCGATCCCGACTCATTCGGCCCCGATGGCCGACGGAAGGCCATCGGCGTCGGCCAAATCAATCCTCGCCTGATCGTGGACAGCCTCACACTGTCGACCGTGAAAGGCGATTTCAGCCTCCAGATCGCCAGGCAGGCCAACTTCGCGCCCCTGACCCAGCCCTGTCTTCTCGTCGTGAAGAAGAACGGCAGCATCCTGAGGAACCTCAACCGCTGGATCGCGCGGCTGCCCGACGAGTCCCGAAGGGCTCCGCTGCTCGTCATCGACGACGAGGCCGACCAAGCCTCGATCGACCTCGGAGACCAGCCTGTGCTGCCCGATGGCACGTTCTACGAGGATTACGACCCCACCCCCATCAACGGCGAGATCCGCAAGCTGCTCGGCCAATTCAACCGTTCGGCCTACGTCGCCTATACGGCGACGCCCTTCGCCAACATCCTGATGCACGACGAGCGGACCGCGGCCGACTACGGAGCGGACCTGTTTCCGGCGACCTTCATCCTGTCGCTTACACCGCCCGACGACTACTTCGGCCCCCTCGCGGTCTTCGGCACCAACGACGAAGGCGACGACGGCGGTCTCCCGCTCGTTCGCCATGTGGACCAGACCGGCGAGGGGTGGATTCCGGACACCCACGACATCACGCTCCGGCCCACCTACTGCGGGGCGGACGAGGTGCCGCCAAGCGTGGCCGTAGCCATCGACGCCTTTCTGCTCTCGTGCGCCGCCCGAGCTGCGCGCGGACAAGTCCGAGTGCACAACTCGATGCTCGTGCACGTCTCGCGCTACGTGGACGTCCACGAGGTGGTCCACCGCCAGGTGAAGCGCCACCTGGAGACCGTGCGCGCCTTGATCTCGGGTGGCGATCCGGTCACCCTCCGGCGGCTGGAGCAGATGTGGAAGACGGACTTCGAGCCGACCACGGCCGAAGTCGGACCGACGGTCTGGGGCCGCAACACTGTCGAAGTGGATTGGGAGGACGTTCTCGCCACCCTCTCCGAGAGCGCCGACAAGATCCGCGTCGCCGTCACGAATGGAAAGTCCAAGAAGGGCCTGGACTACGATCTCTACGAGGAGAGCGGCCTGTCGATCATCGCGATCGGCGGCGACAAGCTCTCTCGCGGGCTGACTCTGGAAGGCCTGTCGGTCAGCTACTTCCTCCGCATCTCCAAACAGTACGACAGTCTGCTCCAGATGGGCCGCTGGTTCGGCTACCGCCGGGGCTTCGCCGATCTCTGCCGCCTCTACACGACGCCCGACATGGAAGACTGGTTCCGGCATGTGGCCACGGCCAACAAGGACCTACGCGCGCAGCTCGCCCACATGCAGCTGACCGTGGCGACCCCCAAGGAATACGGACTTCGAGTCGCCGGCCACAGCATCATGACCGTCACCGCGGCCAACAAGCAGCGGCATGCGACGGCCCGATCCGTGGCCTATGCCGGCGAAGGCAAGATCCAGACGACCTTCTTCCGCGACAAGGACACGGCGGACGCGAACGCGGATCTCGCCGAGAGCTTCATCGAAAGCCTCGGTCCCGCAAGGGTCTCGCCCGCACGCCCCGGGGACGGGACGGTTGCTGCGGGTGAACTCTGGCACGGTGTGTCAGGTCGAGCGGTCTCCGAGTTCCTTCGAGCGTTCGCCTTCCCGCCAGAGAACTACGAGATCGAAGGGCGCAGGCTGGCCGCCTACATCGAGGACCAGATGCGGGAAGGCGAGCTGACCGACTGGTCCGTGTTCCTGGCAACCGGCGATCGTGGCAAGCCGGTCGAATTCGCCGGTCGGATCTTCCCCAGCATCCGCCGGACGCCTCGGGACAAGTCGACCCCGTCCCGCTTCATTGTCCGGAGCATTCTCAATCCGCCGGACGAGGCGATCGACCTCACCGATGGCGAGTTCGCCGAGGCGTTGAAAGCGACCAACGACGAGCGGGCGCTGGACGGTCAGGGGCCGGCAGACCGGCCTTCGGGGCCGAGCATCCGGACAGTGCGGGGCAAGCGACCCCAGAACGGCCTGCTGATCATCTACCCGCTCGATCCCGATCTCGCTGGAACAGGGAGCAAGCGGCCCCTGATCGGCCTAGTCACGAGCTTCCCTGACAGCGACAAGGCCGTGCAGCGGATGTTCCTGGAGAATGCGGTCAGCCGTCGGGAGCAGGTGGCGTGAGCGTAGCTTGGGTCGACGCGCTGCGCGGCGCCTGGGCCGAGCTTTCGCTCCATCCGGCCAGGACGCGGCAGTTCAGGAGCCAGCTGCTGGCGCCGGAGCTGCCGCTGGACATCTACGCCGCACTTCGCGCCGCCGACAACGCCCCCTGCCTCCTCGTGCCGGCCACCGTGCCGGCGTCCGTGCTGTTCGAGGTCGGCGGCATGCGTCTCGCTTCGGCGCCAGGCGAAGACGGGCCGCTCGTCGTCCTCTCGCTAGAGGATCTCGAACGATTGGACCTTTTTGTCACGGTCTGCTCCGACGCGGTGCAGACTGCAGCGCAGGAAGGCGAGGCCGACAACTTGGCTGCCTTCCTCGCGCGACTGGATGCTTGGCGACGGTTCCTGAAGGAGCGACGGACAGGGCTTTCGCGTCACGAGGTCATAGGGCTGATCGGTGAGCTCCTCATTCTGGAGCGCATCCTGGAGGCGGATGCGGCGCTGCTCCCTACCTGGACTGCGCCGGTCGACGGACTGCATGACTTCAAACGAGGCGGGCACGCCCTGGAGATCAAGACCTCAGCCGGCGTCGCGACCAGCGTGCGGATCTCGACCCTCGATCAGCTGGACGACGAGGGGCTCTGGACGCTTGACCTTCTACACGTACGCCTCATCGAGGCGCCCGGTGGCCGCTCTCTTGGCCTAATCATCCAGGCGGTGGCGGACCTGCTGCCGGACGATCCAGCGCGCCGCGCCTTCGACAACGCGTTGCTTCGACGTGGTCTGATGCCGGACGACGACACGGCCCGGAACTTCCCGGTCGTGACACTGCGCAGCCTGTCGGCCTTCCGGGTCGCGCCCGGGTTTCCGCGTCTTGTCCGGGCCGACCTGCAGGCGGGGATTCGCGAAGTTCAATACGATCTCGAGCTGCGCGCCCTCGACAAATACGCGTCGGATGTGGACGCCGTTCTTTTGGGGTTCACGGGGGATGGGGCGGAATGAGCGAAGAGGCCGTTCAGAGGTTTGCCGAGGCGCTGGCGGCGGACGTCGAGGAAAGCCTCAACGCCGAGATGCCTTTCTCCACAGGAGCCTTCACGCGGATCGTGCTCGAACGGCTGGAGGAAGCCGGTCATCTCGACGCGACCTTCGACCTCCACCAGGAGGGCCAGCTAGGAAATGTGGCCTACCGCATCGACGGCTATGCGTTCGATGAGGAGCGCGGCCGCCTCGATCTGTTCACGACCATCTACTCTGCCGAGACGCCGCCTAGTCGCCTTCCCAGTTTGGACGTCGGGCGCGCCTTCGAGCGCGCGCTGCGGTTCGCCGGCGCCTGCCTCAACGGCCTCGCTAGCAAGCTTGAGCCTTCCAATACCGACGCATCGGATCTGGCGCGACGTATCGAATCCGAGGCCTCCACCCTTGTCGGCGTGCGCGTGGTCCTTCTGACGGACGGCATCATCGCAGGCGGCGTGCCTGACGAGGGCGAGTGGCGCGGACGCCCCGTGACCTACGAGGCCTACGACATCGTCCGGCTGCAGCGCATCCTGGGCGAAGGCGAGACCCGCAGCGACATCGCCGTTGACCTCGTCGCCATGGCCGGTGCGCCGATCCCGTGCCTGCACGTGCCGTCCCACGACGACGGCTACGACACCTTTCTCGCGGTCTTGCCAGGCGAGGTGCTGTCGCGGGTCTATGACCGTTATGGCGTGCGCCTGCTCGAACTCAATGTCCGCGCCTTCCTAGGGCTTTCGGGTCGCAAGAGCGTCAACGCCGAGCTCCGCCGGACGATCGTCGATCAGCCGTCCATGTTCTTGGCCTACAACAACGGCCTCGTGGCGACGGTGGACGAGCTCGACCTCGAAACCGGCGCGAGCGGGCTGCCGGCGATCAGGAGCCTGAAGGGGCTGCAGATCGTGAACGGTGGCCAGACGACCGCGTCGCTCCACAGGGCGCGCCGAAAGGAGAGCCTCTCTCTCAATCACGTCGCGGTGCCGGTGAAGATCATCAAGGTGGGCGGCGCCGACCTGACCGAAATGGTCGCATCTATCTCGCGCGCCGCCAATCGGCAGAACACCGTCCAGCTGGCCGACTTTTCGGCAAACGATCCGTTTCACCAGGAGCTGGAGACGCTGGCCAACAATACATGGCTGGAAGACGGAAAGGGACGGTGGTTCTACGAACGTGCGCGGGGGGCCTACTTGGCGGCCGAAGCCAAGGCCGCCTATCGCAAGACCGACCAGCAGGTGTTCCGGCAGGCGACGCCGAAGCAGCGGCGTCTCAGCAAGCTCGACGTGGCCCGCTACCTCTCTACGTGGTCAGGTCTGCCCTATCGCGTCTGCCTCGGCGGGCAGAAGAATTTCCAGTTCTTCATGCAGCGGCTGAAGGACAAGCCACCTCCGCCGCCGGACACGGAATGGTTCAAGCGCCTCGTCGCTATCGGCATCCTTTACCGGAGCGTCGAGAAGATCGTGCGGCTCATGAAATTTCCGGCTTACGGCGCCCAGATCGTCGCCTACGTGATCGCGGGCCTCAGCCACCGGTGCGGCGGCCGGATCGACTTCGGGCGGATCTGGGCCAAGCAGGCCATCTCGCCCGAACTGGAAGCGCTTGTGCGCGACTGGGCACCCCAGCTCGACGCCGAGATGCGCGCGTCGGCGGGCCAGCGCAATCCTAGCGAATGGTACAAGAAGGAAGCTTGCTGGACCGATATCCAGAACCGTCTGCCCGGCCTCACCGATCCTCTACCGCCGGAGCTCACCTTCAGGTCCGTGATAGCTGGCGGCGAAGGACTTGCGGCCGGGGCGAGCGCATGGGTCTCCGCTGCGGACTACGAGCGGATCGCCCGATGCATGGAGGTAAACGCCGCCACTTGGCTCGAAGTGGCCGAGCGCGGCCAGCAGTCAGGCGTCATTCACTGGAAGGTTGCGGGGATCTGCCGCAGTGTCGCCGGCTACGCCGCCGGCGGCTGGCAGAAGAAGCCCTCCGCCAAGCAGGCGAAGCCCGCGCTCGACGCCCTCGTCGCGGTGGAGCGGGCCGGCCTCCTGAGCGCCAAGGCTGATGCGGCCGCCGAGTAGATTGGCGCGTCTCTGCCCCGCCGCCCTGTAGTGGGTTCCCGGGTTGCTCTGAGAGGCCCCGACCGACCAATGACGGCGCGGGATGGCTTCCTGATTTCCACGACCGAGCGCATGTGAGCCTGGAGACGGACGAATGGACCGCATGGCTGGATCCGGCCGCCGATGCAAACACCCTGTTGAAAGTCCTCGTCGCCGAAGTAGTCAACGCTACCTTAGCGGCATCAGTTCAGGTGGGGACCACAATTCTTATTCGCTGTAGGCCACCAGCGACCGTCCAGGGGCGCACCACACAGAGGGAACTAATGTGGGGTCCACTCCAGAAGTTTCCCCTAAGTCATTGAAATTTCAACGCTTTCTTAGTAGGGTGGCGGAGGGGAAGGGATTCGAACCCTCGATAAGGCTTTAGGGCCCTATAACGGTTTAGCAAACCGCCGCCTTCAGCCACTCGGCCACCCCTCCGCGGCGAGGTGCGACGTATCACCGGATGGCGGGGCCGGTCAACGACATGGCGTTGCCCTTTGGTGTTTCTGCATGCGCCTGGCGCCATCGGGAGGTGACGGGCATGCCAGAGGGAGCGCGGCCGCTTTGGGTCTTGGCCGGTCCACCCTGCCAGCGTAGGGACGTGCGCACGTTCAAAGGGGAGGCATGGGATGAAGGTGCAGGCGGCGGTTGCGTGGGAGGCGGGCAAGCCGCTTCAGGTGGAGACGGTCGATCTGGAGGGGCCCAAGGCGTTCGAGGTGCTGGTCGAGCTGAAGGCGACGGGGATC